>NZ_CAMHWH010000003.1:0-224778 GCF_946188685.1 Streptococcus mitis | reverse complement strand
GAAATCAACCTCGCCTGTCAAAACTTTGTAGGTAAGGTCATTCACCTTCATAGACTTATCAGTTTCAGTATCAAGCTGAGATACCTTCTCAAGTTCTTGCAACCGTAATTCATGAGCTTGTTTGACTTTTTCAAGGTCAAAGGCATGTTGCTGTTTTAGAGTATCTATCTGATGTTGAAATTCTCTTTCGAGTTTTTCAACAATATGTGAATGTTCTTTAGCTTGTTTTTCAATCTCAGCTTTATTGTTAGCTTTTGATGCGACATATGACCATAACCCTGAGATTATTGCAAGAATGATACTAATTACAGGTTGAATAAGAGCTTGATATTTCATAAGATTTCTCCAATCGTTTTTATTTCATTATACCAAATTTAGAAAGGAATACTATGAACGAAATTTTTAATTTTCACGGGCAGGAAGTCCGTACTTTGATAATTGATGACGAGCCTTGGTTCGTCGGGAAAGATGTCGCAGACATCCTAGGATATAGCAAGGCTAGAAATGCGATTGCTCTTCACGTTGATGAAGAGGACGCCCTAAAACAGGGCATCCCTACTAGTGGTGGAACACAGGATATGTTGATCATCAACGAATCTGGTCTCTACTCTCTTATCTTGTCCAGCAAGTTACCTCAAGCCAAAGAGTTCAAGCGTTGGGTGACATCAGAGGTCTTGCCAGCTATTCGTAAGCAGGGCGGTTTCATCCGTGAAGATTTGGACGAGGATGCCTTCATTGCTTTATTCACTGGCCAGAAGAAATTGCGTGAGCAACAAGCTAGCATGATTGAAGATATCGACTATCTAAAAAACGAACAGCCAATTCACCCAAGCTATGCTCAATCGCTCCTGAAGAAGCGTAAGGCTCGTGTCGTGGCTTGCTTGGGCGGTATTGATAGTCCAGCTTATGTGGATAAGATTTTTGCTCAGTCAGTATTTAGACAAGCTGAGATTGATTTCAAAGACCACTTCAACATCAGTCGCTATGACTTGCTACCGAAGAAGTTTGCGGAAGCTGCTCTTGCTTACTGGATGACTTGGGAGCCAAGCACAAATACCAAGATGAAGATTATGGAACTGAACGCTTTTAGTCAAGCGTAGGGAGGGAAAAATGAGACCAAGACGATATCCGTATAGTGGAAAAAAAGAGTCCACCTTTGTAAAGACAGACCCTGAGTTGGTATTGAATATCAATAAGATTAATACTGGAAATATACAAGCGAAAAATATATTTGGAAAAATTTTAGATAAAGAAAGTAGGTAAGAAGAATGGCTAAAAATTCAATGAACCTTGAAGTGAAAGTAAATGTTACGAATATGGATCAATTTAACGATCTTGTCAAAATGTTTAATGAAAAAGCTCATGAGCTTGAAGAACTTGCTCATAAGCTGAATTGGTTTCGTTTTGAAGCAGATATCCTATCAAATGATGGCAACTAGTTCAAAATTAGCATTTTCTGGAAACAAATAAATTGGATATGATTCTTTTGTTTCGAGATTACGGAACTGGTAACCAAAATAATCTTTTTTTGCATTTGAATTTTTTTCAGTTAGTATTTCAAGATTAGCTTGTGATAGTAGTTTAAAAATCTGAATACGAGCTTGTTCTAAATCGGACATTCTGTTCAAAGCTCTTAGTTCGTGCTCACTTGGGAATACACTTATCAATTCTTCTCTATCATCTAAATAGGTTATAGAATCATCTAGATAATCATGTTTTAATTTGAAATCGATAAATGATAAATTCCTGTATTCTTGATAGGTTACAAAGGTAATATTTTTATCTTGGAATCGGTAGACGAGGGAATCATTTTGTAATTCATCCTTAAATTCCGTAAGACCAATTAAAAATTTATGACAAGCTTCTAAAATACGAATTTGATTGAGATTCATTCTCTTCTCCTCATTTCTATTGAATTTTTGACTAAAACGCGAGAGGTCCTAGTTAAGAATATTATAGCAATTTGGGAAGGAATCACATCAGTCTTGAGACTGATATAGGAGGTATTGATGGAAGATAAAATCATTGAACTTGCTGATTACTTCATCAGCGAATCTACAACGTACAGAGAAGCTAAAATAGCATGTGAGAAGCTATTTAGACAAGTCAGCCATGAGATTGAACTCAGGGCTATGGAAAGTAAGACAGTTTGACAACAACGCAAAAAAGCACCTGACGGAAATCAGGCGCATACTTAAATATTCAACATGATTATAACATGAAAGAGAGGGAAATGCCAATGGCTTTGGAATTATTTGGAGAAGATTTCAAAAATGAACTGCTGGAAGAACTTGTCCAGTTGAATGTGAAAGCTATGAATGAAGCTAAATTACGAGTATCAAGAGGTACGAACTGGGCTTCAATCAAAGATGTCCAAGAGAAAACAGGTTGGGGTCGTAAGAAAATTGAAGATTTTAGAGACGCAGGAAAATTCCGCTACCAGCAAAATGCTAAAGGCGGTAAGTATTTATATGACATGAACGATGTACTTCGGTTTCAAAGTCAGTTAGCACAATAAAGGAGATTAAAAAATGTTTGAACCACCAATTTTAAATCAATTAATGGGGGTAGGAGGCTTGCTGATTGGATTTGCAGCGGCTTGCCGTCATATCAAATTGCGAGAAAAACGCGAAGAAGAGGAGAGACGACTTCAAGAGGAACAGGACACGCAAGTGATTAGAGCTTGTAATGAATTGCTTGAAATGGGACGTTCGATTGAACGCCAAGAAATTCGCAAGAACATTCGCAGAGAGTTCCATGGATTCACATTTGATAATGAACCGCCTCAAGGATTGCGTCCAGAGCCGTTAGCTTTGCCAGAACCTATGCACATCTTAAAGTGAGGAGGCCAGGAAATGGAAGAATTGATTGAATGGCTGTTGTGGCATGAGAGAGTGAATATTGAAATGATGTCGTCTGATGAAGAAAAGTCTGACTTTGAAATATATTTAGAGGACGAGAATAGAAAAATATCACTCATCAAAGAATACCTAACCGACTATGAAAAACTAGCCAAGGACTACCGTGATGTGGTCTCTGAAAATAAGCTGCTGAAGGTTGAGAAGATGGCGCTAGAGGGTATGCACATTTATGAGGATATGCGGATGAAATACCGTGCGAACCGTAGGAAGTGGGGTATGAGATTATGGCGTTAAAAAACAAGCGGTATTTCTGGATCCAACTTGCCCAAGACTTTTTTAAGTCAAAGGAGATGAAACTACTTCGAAAGATTGCTGGTGGAGATACACATACCATCATTTATCTCAAAATGATGTTAATTAGCTTGGAAGATGGAGGGCATATTTACTACGATGGATTGGCTGATAATTTAGCCGAGGAAATTGCTCTTGTTATTGATGAAAACGTTGAAGATATTAAAATTACATTGATTTTCTTAGAGAGTAAAGGCCTGCTAACCAAAAAATCCGACCGAGATTATTTTTTGGAGCAGGTTCCTGAGATGGTCGGGAGCGAAACTGCGAGTACTCGTAGGAGTCGCAAGCACAGAGAGTTAAAGGGGTTGCATTGCAACACGATTGCAACAACTTGCAACGGAGATATAGATATAGAGAAAGAGAAAGATATAGAGAAAGATATAGAGAAAGATATAGAGAAAGATAAAAATCCAGTCGAGCTCATCGTGGAAGAATATCAATCTCGTATTGCTCCGTTGGATGGAACTCAATTTGAAATCTTGAAAGAGTTCATCACTTTTGATGGAATGGAAGCGAAAGTTGTCCTGAAAGCAATTGGTCTTGCTGCTGACAATGGTAAAAGGAATTTTAGTTATATCAGAGCGATTTTGACGAATTGGAAAAACGATGGAGTTTTGACGATTGCAGCAGTCGATGAACGTGAGCGAGCGTACAAAGAAAGTAAAATCAAGGATCAGTCAGGGAATCAAAAATCAAATGTTCCTGAATGGTCACAACCTAACTATGTGAATACCACGAGCGAGGAGGTCAAGGAAGAGCTTGAAAAACGGAAACGTGAATTACTTGAAAGGCTTGAGAATGGAGGTGGCTGATGTTTATTTTAAGACATGGTACAAGAGAGGATAAGCCCTTTCTGATGTCCGCTGTTATCGGTGTGACTGGTTTGGACATTTCATGTTCTGAGGAGAAGAAAGCCTTGCGGTTTGTTTCTCGGGCGGCAGCCTTACAGGTTGGTAAGGCGTTGAGGGGTTCCTTTGGGAACTTCTACCCGGTTGAGGTGGAGTGATGATAAATCTCTACTTCGTCTACAACGGGCACTGTAAGTTTTACCTTGGAACGTTTAACAATGTCGATGATCTCATTGAGCAGATGGAGGATCATCAATGGGCCTTCTCGGCTATCACTCATCCAAGATTTCAGAAGCACATTGGTCAGCGGACGACACGGTTTGACTACGGTGCTAAGGATTGTTACTATTTAGCGACTTTTTCAGAAGGAGAAGAAAATGATTGAACTTTTTAAAGAATTTGGAATGGCTATTCTGTGGCTATTTCTCGGCTATTTAGTCGGGGAACGTGCAGCAAGAAAGGAGAAGAAAGATGATCAATAACGTTACGTTAGTGGGGCGCTTGACGAAAGACCCTGAATTAAAATATACGCCGTCAAATGTGGCGGTTGCGACTTTTACTCTGGCAGTCAATCGGAACTTCAAGGGAGCAAATGGCGAGCGAGAGGCGGACTTCATCAACTGCATGATGTGGCGCAAGCAGGCAGAGTTGTTTGCGGAATGGTGCAAGAAGGGTAATCTTGTCGGTGTGACTGGTCGTATCCAGACAAGGAACTATGAGAATCAGGAGGGGCACAGGGTCTATCTGACCGAGGTAGTCGCAGAGAGTTTTGATCGACTTGAAAAACGTGATGATACAGCTAACCGTTCGAACATTGAGGAACAAATGCCAGGAAGTGCATTTGATGAGGATGGTTTGCCGTTTTAGTGGGAGGTAAGAAATATGATTGGAGTAAGCTATCAGGAAATTCATCTCTTTGTTGAGTTTTTGAAAAAGCAGTATGGGCAAGGTCGTCCAGACTACATTGAAGCCCTGAACGACTTGGACGGTCTAGCGAAAGTCTCTTACAGAGAAGATATTGAAAGATTTTTAGAAGATGAATTATGACAAACAGACAGTAATTGACGGACTGAAACGAACAATCGAGCAGACTGAGGCAAGGATAGTTGAACTATCTGAGCCGTGTGTCAAATCGCTTGCTTTTAGCAGGTCTGAGGAAAGAGACTTGCTTAAAAAGAAAGTGAAAAACTAGAAGAAGAGAATAAAGGAGTTAGAAGATGATGGAAGATTTAAAGAAAAAAGTTAATGGAGTATACGGCTGGTCGGTAGAAGATGGAAAACCTAAACCTCCCAAGCAAGATTTACCACAAGCGGTGAAAGAACGTGCGGACTATTTCTGGGAAATGGCGGAAGATGGAATGACGTTTATAGGAGTGATGGATTGTATCTTCGCAGATGAAAAACCTACAGACTATGATTTGGGAGCTACCAAGGATTGGTTGCCAAAATCTAAGGAGTTTGATGATTGGGTTGGCTATGCGCCAAGCATGTCTCAGTTAGTTATTGCAGTTTATTTGATTTATGGAGGAAGCGAAGATGAATAAGCAGCAATTGATTGAACGATATGAAAAATTTAAAGCTAGCAAGAAAAAAATGACCTCGGTTGATTTAGTTTTGAAAGACTTACGATCTTTAGACGAACCAGAACCGTTGCCGTTCAAGTTAAAAGATGTCGTTCGTCGAATCAGAGGGTTTGATCCGACGACACAGACTAGATGGCTCAATGACATCCTTAAAGAATTAGGGGACGACTACGGTTCGATGAAATATCGCAGCGGTTACGAACAAGGAAAACTTGAGGGAGCATGGGTTGCTAGTCAATTGAAGGATGCTGATAAGATTCGATGTGAGTTGAATAAAGCTAAAGTTCCGCCGTTTGTGGCGGAATATATCGAGGAAAGTAGATTAAAAGGTTGGGACTTACTGGCTTCGATGTGCTTTGTAGTTTCTGCAAAAAACAAAAAAACTACAAAGTGGTTCTATTTAGGCGAAAATAAAAACATATTCGCACTCGCTTGGATTTTCGGCTACGAGGTCGAGAACGAGAACGAGAAAGAGAAGAAATACAAAATTACACTTCTAAACCGAAACGACGGGCACTTATATCTCGTCAATCAAAATGCTGACTTAGTAGATAAATACGGACATTTTTCTCCCGTAGTACTCCTTTTTACAAAAGGGACTAATTTTTCAGAAAAGTGCTATAAACTCACGAAAAAGGAAGTAGTTTCGTATGGTTTCGGCTGGGTATTCGATTGCCCAGGGATTGAGATTGAGGAGGTAGAAGGATGAGCCTTACTCTAAATAGCACAATTGGAGACTTAGTTTCGGCAATCGGAGAAATTATCGTTGAGTCTGACGGTAAAACCACTACAGCTATGCTGGAGATACCTGATCAAAGCTTTTACTTAGAGATTGCGGTTAAATTAAAAGAGGAGGTGGAGTGATGGTAATCAAGAATTACAAATATGATTATTCAGGTGGCAAAATCTACTACACAATTGATGTTGATGGCTATGAACAAGCCATGGAACACACAAAGACAGAATACGGAAGTGTACAAAGAAATGATATTGATGATTTCTTAAGTACGGTTGAGGAATACGACTTTCAAGAAGCTGAGATGATTGAAGCATTCGTTGACTTTCAAAATGATTTGCTCTTATATGGAATTGGTTTTGAATTGAGAAATGAGGTCACAGAATGAAACGAAAAAGCATATCTAAAGCCACTAGACAAAAAGTTTTAGATAAATACGGCGGTCACTGTGCTTATTGTGGCAAGGTTTTGGACTTGAAAACTTTGAGAGTGGATCATTTACACCCTCACTATCGAGGCGGAGAAGATAGTTTTGAAAACTATATGCCTGCTTGTTATAAATGCAATTTCTATAAATCTACTTTTCTGTTAGAAGAATTCAGAGAGCAGATGTCTACCTTGCACGAGAGAATCAGTAAGCCGTTTATAGCAAGACTTGGGTTAGATTATGGAATTATTGAAATCAAGCCTTTTAATGGTAAATTTTATTTTGAGGAGGAGACATGAAACGATTCATAGCTATTTGGATTCTGCTATCTGCTGGATTGAATATCTGGCAGAGTATCCACATTAAAAAACTAGAAGCAAAGCGTCCGATTGTCATCTATAAAGCTGATAACAAAGGCGCAGAAATCAAAGGCAGAGTCTTACAAAAGGAGAAGATTGGCGACATGTACACTATCACAGTGAAAAATTACGGAATATTCGTAGTTACTCAAACAAACTATGAATCTCTTAAAATAGGAGATGAGGTAATATTGTGATGGCAAAGTACAAGAAACCAACTTACATCATCATTCAAGAAGCGATGGCAGAGCGCATTAGATTTCTGGAAGATGAACTGTATAAAAGGGCCTATAAGGATATTGAGAAACTAGAAGCTCAAAATGATTTCTTAAAAGCCCTTTGTAATAATCAACTTGAAATTATCATGGATTACGAATGGAAGCAGATGCAAGAGCAGGCTGAGTTCATAAAGGCTAATACTAGGAAATGGAGAGCAAGATGCAGCTAAGACTGAAAGAACTTAGAGAGGACCTATGTCTCTCTGTAGGACAGATGGCAAAAGAAACAGGTGTTTCCCAAAATACAATTCATTTGTACGAACGGGGTGGATATCCGTCGATTAAGCAAATTGAAATGATTGCTAAAACCTATGATGTAAACCCTGCGTGGCTTGTTGGGTGGATAGATGATGAAATGATGCCTGGAATACAGGTAGTCGAAAAAGTGGTCTACAAAGAAAGCCCAACAGCAAGATTGCCAGATTATTTCAACAACAATAACGATGGTAAGATTATCAAGTGGGTCAAAACTAAAAGATATATGGGAGGTAAGGTTTGGGCAAAAAGAATTTAACAAAATCACGGAGAGATTATCTTGAGTTTGAACTCGATGATAAATACCTGAAGATTGATAAACTTATTGGTCAGCGTAGGCATGAATTAGAAAGATTGTACGAAGTGAAACATCTAACTGTTCCTGGTATTGATGATACTGGTGCAAGTGGAGGCGGAACATTCGTCAACAGGTCGGAGAATCTAGCGGTTGCTTATGCAAGCGATCCGATGGTTTTAAGACTGGAAAACTTTCAAACAGCAATTTCAAAACTACTTGACGCACTTGAACCTGATGATAAAAAAATCTTTCATTTGAGATGGGGAGAACATACTAGATATGATTGGATTCAAGTTTGGCATATTATGGAGAATGGTGACACTGGGTATCTATACAGGCATAGTAAGCAGATTTACAGAAGACGTGAAGTCATTCTTGATACACTTGCAAAGTTATTGTTCATGTAAAATTGTCAAAAAAAAGTATAGCATTGACAAAAAGAAAATGATAGATTGATACTATCCAAAGCACTGAGAAAATCTTAGTGCTTTATTTTTTTTGAAAGGAGCAAAACTATGAATATTGTTGAACCATTAAGAGACAAGGATGATATCCAAGCCATGAAGGATTATCTATCATCTTGGAATGAAAAGTATTATATGTTATTTCTTTTGGGAATCAATACAGGTTTTCGTGTTGGCGATATTCTCAAACTAAAGGTTAAAGATGTTCAAGGTTGGCACATTAAAGTTAGGGAACAGAAAACGGGGAAATATAAGAGCATCAAAATGACAAGACCACTCAAGAATGAATTGAGGGAATTTGTCAAAGATAAAGAACTACATGAGTATCTATTTCAGAGTCGTGTTGGAAAGAACAAGGCACTTAGCTATAAGACGGTATACTGGTTTCTTAAAAGAGCTGCTGAAGACTTAGGCATTGATAATGTCGGAACTCACACGATGCGAAAAACATTTGGCTATCATTACTACAAGAAGTACAAGAACGTTGCAGACTTGATGTCATTATTCAATCATTCAAGTCCAGCAGTCACACTAATTTATATTTGTGTAAGGCAAGATGAACTTGATACTAAGATGAGTAATTTTAGCCTCTAATATTTTTTTGATTTTTTCAACTATCCATAACGAGGAAGTTTCTAGTTTATATTTTGAATAGGGCCTGAAGCATTGTCCGCATTAGTTTTTGAGCGTGAAACAAAATTGGATAAAATATAAGATATAACTAATTCAACAGAGATATTTTACATAAATTCAAAACTCAAAAATAAATCTTGTCAAAAAAAGATATAGAATTGACAAAATGAATCTGATATATTTGTATCATGTGAAAATCCAGAAGTTGAAGGAGTGGTGTAGGCGATGGCTTATTTTAAAAATCCTAAACACTCAGACTGGTTCAGAGCTTGGCAGATTAGGTTCTATAACTCGAAACCTTGGAGAACTCTGAGAAATAGAATCAGAAAAACAAAGCGTATGCGCTGCGATATGTGTGGACGTTTAATTCATAGCAAGAGCATTGTCGACCATATCATAGAGATCGATGAAACTAATTATCAAGATGAGTCTATTACTCTCAACGAAGATAATCTGCAATTACTTTGTCTCGAGTGTCATAATACAAAAACATTTCAAAGTAAAATAAATTTAAATTTAGAAAATCGGAATATTAATTTATTTTGATTTTTTTATTTTTGTTTTTTTATTTTTGTTTTTTATCAGATCCCCCCTATTTAAAATTTTCACACACAAAAAATAATAACGGTGTCAATCCTCTTATATACCTCTCCCCCAAAAATGACGAAAATTGATACAAGAAAGGAGCATGATTTTGAAAATCAATGAAGTTTTAGAAAAGCTAGGAATAAGTCGTGCTACCCTCACCAGGTATCGAAAAAAGCTAGGCATATTTGAAGAAACTCGGTCGAATATCACAAAAAGTCAATTCAAAGAGTTAGAAAAGCTGGCAAATCAACGGCAAAAGTATACAAGAGAAGAACGTGTTGAACTATCTCGTAAGACTTTCAAGTTGATTCCAAAAGAAAAAATGCTTGAAATCAATGACAATGATTCAGTAGGTTTGAAAAATTTAAAAACTCAATACAATCATAATCAAAAAGTGATTGAAAACTTTCAGCTGGAAATCAATAAAGTTATCAATGATGGTGAGTTACCTGATAAGTATCTACTTGATGGAATGGAAAAGTATCAAAAGCTAAACATGCAGATTATGTCAACGATTGAAAAGCAAAGTCCACAGGGTGATAGTCTCAAAGAAATGATTCAGGAGAAGTTGGCTCGATATGGTTGAGATGAGATATTTTGATAAATATGCTCAGCTGGTCTACTCAGGGAAGATTCGTGTTTGTGAACTTACGATGAAGTCGATTAAACGAGTAGAGAGGTACAAGGAGCAATACATCTTCAAACAAGAAGAAGCTGACAAACGGATTGAGTTCATTGAGGAAGAGTGCAGCAACACTAAAGGTCTTGCTGGAAAGTTACGTTTGGCCTTACCTCAGAAGGTCTGGCTAGAAACAACGTGGGGTTTTTATCATACAGTTGAAGTTACAAAAACAGATCCCGATACACTTGAAGAATATAAAGATTTTGAAGAAAGGCGTCTCATTCATGAGGTGCCTATTATTGTACCTCGTGGTACAGGAAAAACCACCCTTGGTTCTGCCATTGGTGAGGTTGGTCAGATTATTGACGGTGAGTGGGGTGCTGATATTCAGCTTCTAGCTTACAGTCGTGAACAAGCTGGCTATCTGTTTAATGCTTCTAGAGCTATGCTGTCGAACGAAGAGAGCTTGCTACACTATATGCGTGAAGCTGACATACTACGGTCAACTAAACAAGGTATCTTGTACGAGACAACTAATAGTCTTATGTCAATCAAGACTTCTGACTATGAAAGCCTTGATGGTACTAATGCTCACTACAATATTTTTGATGAAGTGCACACTTATGATGATGACTTCATCAAGGTTGTGAATGATGGTTCGAGTCGTAAGCGAAAAAATTGGATAACATGGTACATCTCCACCAATGGGACGAAACGGGACAAGCTTTTTGATAAGTATTACAACATCTGGGTAGATATTCTTGATGAAAAGATTATCAATGATTCGGTCATGCCTTGGATTTATCAGCTGGATGATGTTTCTGAAATTCACAATCCAGATATGTGGCAGAAAGCTATGCCTTTACTCGGTATAACGACTGAGAAGGAGACGATTGCCAAGGATATTGAAATGAGCAAGAATGATCCAGCACAACAGGCTGAGCTAATGGCTAAAACATTTAATCTCCCTGTTAATAACTATCTTGCTTACTTCAGTAATGAAGAGTGTAAGGGTTGGTCAGATAAGTTTGATAAGAGTTTGTTTGTCGGAAATGAGGAGCGGAGTGCTCGCTGTGTGCTTGGTGTTGACTTGTCGGATGTCAATGATATTTGTTCGGTCTCATTTATGGTCGTGCGTGGCGAAGAGCGTCAGTATTTGAACAAGAAATTCATGCCACGTCATACGATTGAAGGACTTCCGAAAGAACTGAGGGACAAATACGCTGAGTGGGAGCTTAGTGGACAGCTTCATGTTCATGAGTTGGACTACAATGACCAAGCCTATATCTTTGAGGAGTTAAGGCAGTTTATGAGCGAGAATAGAATCTTACCAGTTGCAGTCGGATATGACCGCTGGAATGTAAAAGAGCTTATCCGCTTAATTAATGCCTACTACGGAGATATATGTCACGACATTCCACAAACGGTCAAGAGCTTATCCAATCCTTTAAAAGTGTATAAAGAAAAAGCTAAGATGGGGAAAATCATCTTTGACGATCCTGTGGCAACTTGGAACCATGCAAATGTTCGTGTCAAGATCGATGCGAATAACAATGTATTTCCAAATAAAGAAAAGGCAAAAGAAAAGATTGACGTATTTGCTAGTCAGTTAGATGCTTTTATCTGCTACGAAAATTTCAAGGAAGACTTGAGTTATTATTTTGATTGAGGTGAAGAATGAATAAATATATAAATAATTTAAGAGAGGTCTTTGCTAGAATTTTCAGACCAAGTAATAGAAAATCCACAAGGACCTATTTACAAAGAAATTTGAATTATTGGAGAAGAAATTCGATTTACTTAGATAATATCTACAATAAGATTTCAACAGATACTGCACAAGTTCGATTTAAGCATGTGAGAATCACTCGAAATCCGACAGGAGTTGATAAGATGGAGTGGTTTGAAAATAGTGATCTTGCAAATGTTTTATCTTTCTCTCCAAATCCTCTTGAAATACCAGTTGTGTTTTGGGCAAATGTAACAAGAGCTATGCTGAAAGATGGTGTTGCAGTCGTTGTTCCACGTTGGGAAAATGGTCGACTGATTGAAATTTGGCTTGCAAAGAAAACAATATCATGGACTGCAGAGAGAGTTGAAATCATGATTGATGATGTAGAGATTGAGCTACCTCTTAGCGATGTCTGGGTTTTTGAGAATCCTAAATTAAACGTGACAAGTCAACTAAACCAAATCACAGAATTAATTGATATCAACCTTGATGCGTTAACCGAGAAGTTAGGCAGAGGGAATTCAAAGTTGAGAGGATTCTTAAAACTACCAACTAAAGCAGCAGATGAACATTTGAAGAAACAAGCTAAGAGTCGAGTTGATATCATGATGGAACTTGCTGAAAATGGTGGCATTGCCTATCTTGAGCAAGGTGAGGATTTTATGGAATTAAACAAAGATTACTCAACCGCTTCTAAAGAAGAGATGGAGTTTCTGAAATCACAACTTTATCATGCTCATGGGATTAATGAAAAATTGTTTACTTGTGACTATACAGAAGAACAATATAGAGCTTACTATTCTAGCGTCATGAAATTATATCAACGTGTATTCTCTGAAGAAATTAATAGAAAATATTTCACGAAGACGGCAAGGACACAGGGGAACAAGCTCTTGGTCTTCTTCGATATGGCTGACATGATTTCATTCAAGGATCTCGTTGAAGGTGGATTTAAATCTAAATACGCAGGTTTGATGAATTCAAATGAATTCCGTGAAACCTATCTAGGGCTTCCAGGATATGAAGGTGGAGAAGTATTCGAAACTAATCTAAATGCAGTCCGTATCGAACCGAGCGAAGGTAATTAAAAATAGGGTGGGCGGTTGGCAGAAATTTTAAGAAAGGAGGTAGGCTATGGAAAAGTTAAAAACCTTTGTCGTTAAGTCAGTTGAGGAAGAGTCAGCTGACTTTCATTTTGAGGCTTATGCCTCCACTTATGGCAATACCGACAGAGACGGCGATGTGATGGCCAAGGGGTGTTTTGATAACACTCTGAAGACTAAAGCTGTCGTACCTATGTGCTTAAACCATGATCGCAATCGTGTCATCGGTAAGCATGAGCTGTCGGTAGATGAAAAAGGTCTGCGAACACGGTCGACATTCAATCTAAGTGATCCAGAAGCTAAGAAAACCTATGACCTCATGAAGATGGGGGCACTGGATAGTCTGAGCATTGGATTTTTTATTAATGATTATGAGCCAGTTGACGCTAAGCAACCTTACGGTGGATGGATTTTTAAAGAAGTTGAAATCTTTGAAATATCTGTCGTGACCGTGCCAGCCAATCCTCAAGCAACCGTTGATAATATTAAGGGATTTGATATGTCTGTGGTTGACAAGCGAATCGCTCAGGCGAACATGAAGCAAGATATCATGAGTAAACTTGCAACGATTTAAAAAAGGAGAAAAAAATGAAAACACTAGTCGAATTGATGGAAGAACGACAAAAACATGCAGATGAGTTATCTGAGGTCAAATTAAAAAAAGCTTCAATCGAAGAGAAATTGAAGTCAGCAACTATTGGAGAAGAAGAACTTGCACAGTTGAAATCAGATGCAGAAGAATTGGCATCCAAAGCAAAGGAACTCAAGAACACAATTTCTAAGTTAGATATTGAAATTGAAGAAAAAGAAGACAATCTCAATAAAGCTGCTAAATCTATCAAGGAAGTACAGAAAGGCAAGACACAAATGGAATACTTAAAAACAAAAGAAGCTGCACTTGATTTCGCTCGAATCCTCATGGATAACGAAGGCAGCTCAAACAGTGCCCGCAAAGCGTGGGAAGCAAATCTGGTTGAAAAAGGTGTAACTGATGTTGGCAAAATCTTACCTGAACCAGTATTGATTGCAATCCAAAATGCATTTAATGATTACGACGGTATCCTGAACCATGTAACCAAAGATCCTCGTTATGCAGTACGTATTTCACTTCAAATGCAAAAAGCAAAAGCTAAAGGCCATCAGAATGGCAAAACAAAGAAAGATGAATCTTTTGTATTTATCGATTATACAATCAACTCTGCAGCTGTCTACATCAAGTACAGTTTTGAGTATGCTGACTTGAAGAAGGATACAACAGGTGCTTACTTCAACTATGTGATGAATGAATTAGCCCAAGGCTTTATCCGTGCAGTTGAACGTGCTGTTGTTATCGGCGATGGTAAAAATAGTGATGATGATGACAAAATCACTGAAATTAAATCTATTGCAGAAGAAACACTTGCTCAACTATTTGATACACAAGAAATCAGTGTTGACGGGGAATTTGACAGTACTGTTTTAGAAACCCTCGTCAAAGGGATTGATAAACTTGCTGCAAATACAACTCCAATTTTGGTAACTTCAAAAACCATTGCCCGTAAACTTAAAATGGTTAAGGATGGCGAAAAACGCTACATTGATCCACAACCATTCGCACCAATTTCACAAACAGGAAATGTCATTGCTGGTTACCAAGTATATGTCTATGACTGGATGGAAGATGCGACTAACCCAATTATCGCATTTGCTGACAAGGCTTATAAGATGATTGGTGATGATGTCTCTGCTGATCGCTTTGAAGACTATGATGTAACGATGAATCGCCGTCATATCGAACTTGCTAGCGTGCTTGGTGGCCGACTTGGTCAGTACAAATCAGCTGTGAAATTCACAAAAGGTTGATTTTAAATAGAAAGGGGAGTCTAAAATGACAATCCTTAATCAAATTAAAGAAATGGTTGAAGTTGATGTCGAAGAAGAAATCTTTGACACTCAACTTTTAAGCTACATAAATAGTGGGATTTCATATCTAACGAGAAACAACATTCCTATCACTCGCATTGATAAAGAAAGCGAATTGACAGAATGGGATGAGATTGAAGAGGATGATAAAGAAACAATTTTAGATTGGTTACATTTGAGATGTGTTCAGAGATTTGATAAATCCTTGATGACAGGAAACTCAACAACAATGAGCTGGATTGATGAAGAATTGACAAATATTCTCTATCAATTAAAAGCTATTTACGGAGTTTAATCATGAAATCATCTAGAGTATCAATCATCCTTTGTTACGATAAGCGTACAGAGGTCGAAAAAGGTGTTTTTGAAAAACAAGTTGTAGAAAAGAAAGTCAAAGCTGAAAAAGAGAAAATCTACCAACGTAGGCTTGATAAAGCTTTGGCAGATGGTCAAGTTTTGACAGCAAGATTTCGGATACGTTCTAACTATGTGACAGATTCCTTAGACTACGTGAAGTACAAAGGGAAAGAGTACAAGGTAAATGTTGGAACTGAATCTGATGATGGCCACTACACGATAATTGAATTAGGAGAATTGAAATAATGGCTAAGAAGTTCTTCACCAGGCAAGAAATTCAAGAAATCCTAGAAAAAAACACTTTAAAATCAAAAGTGTTCTATATGGAACGTGAGGAAAAGTCCTCTCCTGACAACGTTATTCTTTACTATCGTTTAACTCCGAGTAGTAGTATTACTGCTGATGACACAGTACACATGAGAAAAGTGACTATTCAAATCAGTCACTATCACAAGAAGAAACTAGACAGCATTGAGGAATTGATGCTGTCTAATTTTATGTGTGAACCTAGTCAGTTGAATCTAAAACAGCCTGATACAGATTACTTACTTACAACCTACAGAATCGAGGTATTCACAAGTGGGAAGTGGTAGCGTTAATGTGAAAACATTAAAAATCGATATACAGAATCAAGTTTTAGAAATCATAGAAAAAGCAGGAAAAAGCACCGCTGGAGATATTAGAGACGGAAGTCCTAGAAGAAACGGAGTATATGAAAAAGGATGGACTCACGAGACCATTGAAGATATCGCTGTAGTATATAACAACGGGAAAGAGAAGTCGCTTGCTCACTTGTTAGAAAATGGGCATGCAACAAAAAATGGTGGATTTGTAGCACCTCAAGAACACATCAGACCAGCTTATCTCAAAAATAAAGAAATCTTTCTCAATAATATGAAATCAATAAAAATCAGACCAAATTAAGGAAGGAGTCACAATGACTTATAAATATGACACACGAGAGATTACTCATGGTAATGCCATGGGATTCTTTGCTAAGATTTCAAAAACAGAATCTGGCGCACTCGATCTAAAAACACCATTCCCATTTACAGGCTTGCGAAAAACATCTTTTGAAACTTCACAAGAATCAAAGGCATACTACGCAGACAATGTGGAGCACGTTCGTCTTCAAGGTAAGAAATCAACTGAGGGATCCATCACGACTTATCAAATTCCTAAACAATTCATGATTGATCACTTGGGGAAAAAGCTGACAAATTCAATTCCTCCAGCGCTCATCGATACTGGTGTGAATGCGAATTTCATTTGGGGATATGCTGAAACGGTTACAGATGAGTTTGGTTCTGAGGTTGAGGAGTTCCACATCTGGACCAATGTAAAAGCATCAGCTCCAAAAGGCAGCACTACAACAGATGAAAGTTCTGCTACACCAAAAGAAATCGAAATTCCATGTACTGCGTCACCTAACAATTTCATTCTAGATTCAGATAAAAAACCTGTTTCAGAAATTGTATGGCGTGATACAGACAAGGGTGTTGTCCGTGCTAAATTTGATAAATTGTTCGCTTCAAGTACCCCAACGAAATTGATTGATTTTATCAATGAAGCTTTAGGAACAACAGCCATCGTGCCAGGAGGCTAAAATGATTAAAAAAGAACTATCATTCACAGCGTTTGATAGTTATGGTGAAGAAAGAGAGCACACTGAAACAGTGCGCTTTCTTTATTCTTTACCAGCTATCAAGATGTATGAACAGCGAACAGGTCGCAACTTCTTTGATGACAACCAAAAAGCACTCACAGCTTACACACAGCTTGCCCTTGTAACTGGTGCAAATGGTAGCTTATCTGATTTAACTGATGAAGAAAAAGTCAAACTAATGCCATTACTTATGGAGCCAGATTTCATGAACTTCCTAACTGAAGTCATCCCTTGTCTGTACGGTGAGGTTGAGAATGGTCGCTTGGTACAGAATGAGCTGACTGCTGAAACAGCCTCTCTTGCTCCTTGGTTTGGGGATTTGATCGATATTGGTTTTTTCTCAGACCTCTTTTATGAATTTAACCGAAGTAGAGCAAAGGTTCCTCAAGATAGAAAAAAGCCTCAACAGAAGTCATAACTTCTGAAAAAATTTATAAGGTTGTTTTTGAAAATCGGATGGATGTTTTTTGGGCAGAAAGTCAACACTTTAATTATCTGATGGGGACACTACATCAGATGAGTATCAATGAAAATGAGAAGAAAACTTTATCAAACGCAGAATTACTAAATGTAATGTCTGACTAAAACTGAAAGGAGGAAATCTATGGCTGAAACATTTGAAGGCTTATATGTCAAATTTGGTGCCAATACTGTTGAATTTGACAGATCTGTAAAAGGTATCAATAATGCTTTATCTAGTTTGAAAAAAGATTTCAACAACATCAATAAACAATTGAAGATGGATCCAGACAATGTCGACTTGCTGAATCGTAAGTTGCTCAACTTACAGGAACAAGCTCGTGTTGGTGCTATGAAAATTGCTGAACTCAAAAAGCAACAAAAGGCACTGGGAGAATCCGAAGTTGGGTCAGCACAGTGGAATAAGCTTCAACTTGAAATTTCTAAAGTTGAATCACAGATGAAGGTTGTTGACCAGGCAATGAATTCAACCAAAAAACATATCGAAGATGTAGGAAATCCAAAGTCTATTTTAAATCTCAACAAAGAAATCAACAATGTTGCAAAAGAACTTGATATCGTCAACCAGAAGCTTGAATTAGATCCTAAAAATGTAGAATTGTCCGAAGAAAAAATGAAGTTATTAGGTAAACAATCTTCATTAGCCAAGGATAAGGTCCAGGAGTTGAAACGGAAACAAGAGGAATTAGGAAAGGAAAAAATCGGAACAGAGGAATGGCGACAACTTCAAAATGAAATTGGGCAAGCAGAAGTTGAGGTGTTAAAGATAGATAAAGCCATGGGGAATCTAGGGGATTCGAGCCGTTCAGCAACAGGAAACATCAAGGAAGCTACAGGATACTTAAAAGCCGATGTAATGATGAACGTTGCTGAAAAGGCAGGACAACTAGGTCAAAAAATGGTTGATGCTGGTAAAAAAACAGTAGATGCATGGTCTGAAATCGACGAAGCGATGGATACTGTTACGACGAAGACTGGACTTACTGGCGAAGCCTTGTTAGGACTTCAGGAAATTGCAAAAGGAATTGCTACATCATTACCATCGGCTACATTTCAAGAATCTGCTGACGCAGTTGGTGAGTTAAATACACAATTTGGACTTACTGGTGATACTTTGCAATCTGCAGCAGAGTACCTATTGAAATATTCGAAAATAACTGGAGAAGATATTTCAAATTCAGCAATAAATGCCAAGAAAGCAATTGATGCTTACGGTTTATCTAATGAGGATCTAGCGAGAGTATTGGACTCAGTAACAAAGGTCGGCCAGGATACTGGTCAATCTTATGACTCCATCTTTCAAAAAGCAATTGATGGAGCTCCTCAGATTAAGATGCTAGGCTTATCTTTTGAAGAGGGGGCGACATTAATTGGTAGATTTGAAAAAAGTGGGATTGACTCTTCTGCGGCTTTATCTTCTCTTTCAAAAGCTGCAGTAAACTATGCCAAAGACGGGAAGTCCTTGACGGATGGATTGAACGAGACTGTCAATGCAATACAGAATTCAACTAGTGAAACAAAAGCTTTGAGTATTGCTTCGGAAGTTTTTGGGAGCAAGGCTGCACCACGTATGGTAGATGCTATCAAACGGGGGGCGTTTAGTTTTAATGATTTAGCTGAAGCAGCTAAATCCTCATCAGGAACTGTAGCAACAACATTTGATGAAACAATAGATCCTATTGATAAACTAACAACCTATTCCAACAAAGCGAAAGAAGGACTTGCTGAGGTAGGTGGCAAATTACTTGAGACTGTTATACCAGCTTTAGAACCTTTGATGGGCATACTTGAATCTGCTGTCAATTGGTTTACCAGCTTAAATGAAACTGATCAACAGACTATCGTGATTCTTGGCCTCGTTACAACTGCTGTAATGCTACTGCTTGGTGCAATAGCACCGCTAGTCATTGCTATAGGTGCAATAGGTGCGCCTGTTGGAATTGTAATAGCGGCAATAGTTGCTGCTATTGCCGCTATTACACTCATCATTCAGGCCATCATGAACTGGGGGGCTATATCCGAATGGCTTCAGTCGACTTGGGACGCTTGCGCCGCTTGGCTCTCTGAATTGTGGACTAATATTGTCACGACTGCTACTACAGCGTGGTCAAATTTCACTGCTTGGCTTTCTGAAATTTGGTCTTCAGTAGTCTCAACGGGACAGTCTTTGTGGTCTAGCTTTACTAGCACCTTGTCCAATATTTTCTCAAGTTTGATTTCAGGAGCTCAGTCTCTGTGGTCAAGTTTTACTTCTACCCTTTCCAATTTATGGTCTGACCTGGTCTCAACTGGGTCAAATTTGTTTAATAATTTGAGTAGCACGATTTCAGGAATTTTTGATGGTATCTTATCCACTGCTAGCAATATTTGGAACTCTATCAAATCAACTGTTTCAAATGCTATTAACGGTGCTAAAGATGCGGTAGGTAGTGCAATTGAAGCTATTAAGGGATTCTTTAACTTTGAATTTAGATGGCCTCATATCCCTCTACCACACTTTAGTATTTCAGGATCTCTTAACCCAGTTGACTGGTTGAGTAACGGGTTGCCAAGTATTGGCGTAGAGTGGTATGCCAAGGGTGGTATCTTGACCAAGCCGACTTTATTTGGAATGAATGGAAATAGAGCAATGGTTGGTGGAGAAGCTGGTGCAGAAGCAATCCTTCCACTCAATAAGTCAACTCTTGGTGCCATTGGACAAAGTATTGCTAATACGATGAACACATCGAATAGCATCAATGTCAACTTTTCAGGAGTGACCATCCGAGAAGAAGCAGATTTGAATAGACTAGCTGACGTAGTCGGAACACGTATTGCTGAAGAACTACAAAGAAAAACTAATTTGAGAGGAGGTTTCGCATGACAAAAATTAATGAGTTAACCATCGACGGAGTGAAAACATCATCATTTAAATGTGAGATTCTGGTTGAAACACGACCACAAGTCATCGTATCCTCCTCAAAAACTAGTCTTTTAGAACATGATGGAATCAGTGGTGCAATTGTTCAATCAAATAGGCATCGTAGGTTGATTGAAAAAAGCTACCACATCAGCTTGATTAACCCAACGGATGAAGACTTATACCGCTTTTCTTCTCTGTTAAATCGTGAAAAATTTTGGTTGGAGAATGAACAAGAGCCAAGCGTGAAATATTGGTGCTATAAAGTGGATGATTTCAAAATTATTAAAGATGATTTTGGTGCATGGACGGTGGATGTAAAATTCACATGTCACCCTACCAAATACTTTAAAGGCTCCGATACACAGAGATTGACAAGAAGTGGAACTTTAACCGTGCAAGGTTCTGCTCTTGCTTTTCCTAAAATCACAATCATTGGCCAGAGCGCTGCTGAGACTTCGTTTACAATTGCTGGTCAGGTCATTCGTCTTGAAAGGCTTGCTGAGCCGCTTGTGATGGTCAACAATCCTGATAATCCTAGTTTTAAGACAACAACAGGAAAACCAGTGAAATGGTCAGGGGATTTTATCACAGTTGATCCAGCGAAAGTGCAGAATGTTGGTGTTGTTTTAGGTCCAGGTATTCAAACGCTTGAAATCGAAACGGTTTGGGGGTGGGCATAATGCTATATTTGCTTGAAAGCGATACTCGTAATGTTAAATGGAACGGTATTCCACTACACGAAGCGACTTCAGCAATCATAAAAGAGCAAATGAACGGGGATTTTATCCTCACTGTTCGCTACCCTATCACGGACTCTGAGATTTATCAGCTTTTCCGTGAAGATATGTTGATTAAAGCACCAGCGCCTGTGATTGGTCCGCAGTTGTTCCGCATCAAAAAGCCAGTAGAGAATGATGATCATTTAGAAATCACTGCTTATCATATCACTGATGATGTCATGCAGCGGTCTATCAATCCTCTGTCTGTCAACAAGCAAAGTTGCTGGCAGGCTCTTTCTCAATTGGTACAAGTTGCTAAGTCTCCTATCAATGATTTTTCATTTACCAGCGATATCACGGATAGGCGCACCATCAACACAAAAGAAGTAGAAACACTCTACAGCGTGTTAATGGATGGCGCTCACTCAATCGTGGGAACATGGGAAGGAGAGATGGTTCGGGATAATTTCGCTATCTCAATTAAGCGAAACCGAGGAGAGGACAGAGGTGTTATCATCTCTACCCACAAAAACCTAAAATCCTATCAACGAACCAAAAACTCACAAAATGTTGTTACTCGGATTCACGCCAACTCTACATTTAAGGCAGAGGGTGCCAAGGAAGATACAACGATTGCCATAACGGTTGATAGTCCGTTAATTGGTGCCTACCCTTACATCAACGAAAGAAGTTATACAAATAACAACATTCAGACCGTTGAGGAGTTGACAAAGTGGGCTAGTGCTAAATTTACTAACGAACACATAGATAAGGCTACAGATGCCATTAAGATAGAAGCCTATGAACTTGATGGGCAGACCGTCCACATGGGCGATATAGTTAACCTGAAAAGTTATAAGCACAATGTGGACGTTTATAAGAAAGCAATTGCCTATGAGTACGACTGTTTAGCAAACAACGGACAGGGAGCCTATCTAACCATTACCTTTGATGACAAAGTGAAATCAGGAGGAGATGGTGGCGGAGTGACAGCAGTAGCAAATGCGATTTTGGACAAGCAAGAAACAAAATTTGACATTATGCTGGAACGTGCGATCGCCAACGCCAACCGTGCCTTTGATGCTGAATTTGCCAAGCATGAAAAAAACATCACGGATGCCATCGAGCAGTACAAGGCCAAAGCTGAAGAAATGGGCGCCAAGATCCATGAAGAAATGGAAAAAGAGCGCCCTGAGTTCGTGAAGCGTATCCGTGAGGAATTGATGAGTGGCGCTGACTCAATCGCTGAACTGAGTAAGAAACTGGAACAGGTCAGTGAGACTGCAAGGGTCAATGCTAGCTTGATTGGCGGTGACGGGAATACCCAGTACAATAAGAACCGCTTGAATGGTGGCACGGCTAAGAAAATTAGCTATGGAACGGACTTTGTGGAAGTAGGGCATAACGGTGAAGGTTTTGAAGTTGGTAAGAAATACGTTATCAGTTGGTCAGCTACCTGTACACCTTACGGTAAGACTGATGTGACTGTGGTAGTCAATAAGAATCCGTTCTATGGTGGACACGTTCATTTGGCGCCTGCTAATGAGGTCATGCCAGCGATTGATAAAGACCTAACCCAGAAAGAGGAGCAGGTCTTGGCGGTCTACTACGGTGCCTATCGTCTGACATTCTCAGGCGACTGGTATCAGAATGTAGAGCAGTCTGTGACGATTGACAATCAGACAAGACGGATTGAACTAGCGCCAGTCTATAAGACGGTTGCTGACGGGCAAAATGCTAGATATGAGGGAAGTTGGAGTGAGAACCCAACTTTTATTTTTGACGGAGGTAGAACATGACAGAGACAATCCCAGTGAGGGTACAACACAAGCGTATGTCAGCGAGCGACTGGGCAAGTAGCACTCTGGTCTTGCTCGATGGCGAGTTAGGCGTTGAGAGTGATACAGGCAAGGTCAAGGTCGGAAATGGCCGTGACCGATTTTCAGCATTGCAATATCTAACAGGACCTAAAGGAGACCGTGGCGAACGTGGGGAAACAGGACCACGAGGAGCAGACGGTGTTATGCGATTCGAGAACCTGACGAGTCAGCAGAGAGAGGGCTTACGAGGCGATAACGGTCATAGCTTAAATGCGAATGTTCGTATCGAGGGAAGCTATCGAAATGGTGCGACTAGTCAGTTGAATTTAATCGCAGACGTCTACTATGACGGAACGCGTTTAACCAATGGCTATACTGTTGATTATTACTACCGTGGTTTTGGGAACAATAACTGGCAAAGTTTGCTGAGCCAAACGCCTGACGCGAACGGTAAATTTGCTCAGTGGAACGCCTCTCAACGTTCAGGAGGCTGGCTTGAGGTCTATATCGTTGTAACGTACAACGGAATAAAAGCAGCTGCTAGCACACGGCTTGACAATGTTAGCGACGGTGCAACAGGTCCAGCTGGTGCACGAGGCGCTGATGGCGCTAGAGGAGCAGATGGAGCGCCTGGTCAAAACATCATCAACCAGAACGGCGGTCAACCAATGAAATATTGGTCTGGTACAAGGTCTCAATATGACGCGATTGCCAACAAGGATAGTAATACTATCTATGACATTTATAGTAGTTCGTAGGAGGTAGTATGGCTAGAGAAGGAATTTACGTGGGTGGCAAGGAAATTATCCAGCGTTATGTAGGAACACGGTTGGTTTGGGAAAAAAGAATACGAGTTTTAGAACTTTTTTCAAAATTTGTTATTGCGTCTCCAAGTTATGGAGAAAGTGTAATGAATATCTATGATTATAGATTTGGTTTCAGTAACTATTCTATTGACGAAGTTCGTTTCATCGGTAAAACTGAATCAAATGTTATTCCAGTAACACTAGAACGAGGTTATGGTAACACCCACATTAAAGCCCGTTTCAGAAATACTGAAGATTTTGAGAAAGCAAAGAGGGATTTTAATTCTTCAAATGGAGAAACTTCTATGAAGTTTTACTCAGTATGGAGGTGACAAATGGATATTACCATTCAAAATGTTCGTTCGCCTGCTCTTGAGCACGATGGGCGATATTACAAGGTTTTCCAGCCACGTACACGAGATGAACTGCTGAAACTGCACCATATGGGTTGTGTGGGTGATACGGTGCTGACGGATATCCAGCTTGAGCAGGGTGATTTCCCTACTAGCTTCGTGGAGCCTACTGTCACACAACGTACCCTGTCAGGTCTCTTCAAGGACATGCGCTCAATAGAGCTGGAATTGAGAGACCCACACAGCACCCTGTGGGGCAAAATCCAGCAGAATAATCAAGGGGCGCTGACTCAGTTCTTTGATACCAATGTCAAGAGCGCTATTGCTCAGACGGCTAAAGAAATCAGGCAGGAAGTACGAGACGCTGCTAACAGTGCGAGGGTACAAGTGACATCGGAAGGTGTGACCATCGGCTCTACTACCTTAACGGGTGAACAGTTAGCCTCTACCATTTCCGCAAGTCCTAGAGGCGTTGATATCATCGCTCCGCACGTTCGAGTACAGTCAGATATGTTGGTAGATGGTGCTGTAACAGCTAGGAAGATGGCCGCTGGTTCTGTCGCTGCTGAACATATCCAAGCTGGTGCCATCACAGGCGATAAAATCAGCGTAGATGATGCCTTAATCAAGAACCTGACCGCTAGAGATGCCTTGATTGACAAGCTGACTTCTAAGGAAATCTTCACAACCAAGATTGAGTCAGTTGTATCTAGCTCAACCTTCTTACAAGCCTATCAAGGCGAAATTGGAGGTTTCACCTTAGGTCAATTTGACAACGGAGGCGGACGCTGGATTTCTGGAGTGAACCAATTCTCTGTTGGTATGGGGAATGGAGCTGGTGGCGGTACTAAGACAGCTTTCTGGGCCAATTGGGGCAATAACTGGAACCAAGCAGGACCGAACTCTTGGCATGTGGACACAGATGGGCAGATGTATTGTAAGAATACAGTTAGTTTTTATGGAAAAGTTGACTTTTCTGGCTCTACAAACGTTAATTTCTACAGCAGGATTAATGCTACCAAAGGTATCTGGACAGGAAATGCAGATGTTTATGGTGCTGGGTCAAATCCAGCTGGAGGAGAGAATGCCGTCGTCTGGTGGAATCAAATCACTACAGCAAAATGGAGAGGCTATGCAGGTATTACTTCGAGTTCAGATATACGATTGAAAGAAAATATTAAAGAGAGTCCAGTTAATGCCTTGGATAAAATCCAAGCGTTGAATATGGTCTCTTTTGATTTTATTGAGAGCCAGAAATATGAAGAAGTTGGTTTGATTGCGCAGGAAGTACAGAAAGTAGTCCCTCATGCAGTTGAAATAGATGAAGTAACATCTTATCTTTCTATCAACTACTCAAAATTTGTACCCTACTTGCTGAAGGCTGTCCAAGAATTAGACCAGAAAATCAAAGAATTGGAGAACATACATGGATAACAACACAATCGACAAGTTAGTCGCTGAGTCACTCGCTAACCGCTTGGGAGAAGGCGAATTGGGTCGTGCGTATTTAGAGGCACATTATACGCTGGCTTTGGCCGAATTGCAGGCTTTTAAAGCCGTACTGGAATATGACCCAGCACTTAAAGAACTATTTGAAGAAACTCACGCTAAAATGAAAGGAACTAACTAATGACTTACAAATTAACAGGAAGCCCTATTTTAAAAGGGGAGAAAAACGTCACAATCGTAACGATTGAGAAAGAAGAACCTGGGCGCTATAGCTATGAGCGTGTGGAATTGCCAGGCAATCGCACGCATGATAATGAAGAAGTGCTGATTAAAGCAGTTTTGAACTTCATTCGTACGGAACTTGATCCGACGAGTGCTCTTGTACAGGCTCAGGCTAAGTTAGAAGAAACTCACGTTAAGCTTCAAGAGACTGAACAGAAATTGGCACAAGCCGAAGCTAAGCAGACGGCCACAGATCAAGCAGTTAAGCAGAACAAGACTGAAAGCGACCACTACGGCAAAGTTAGCTACGCATTAGTTTTAACGTTGATAACAGAAAAATTGCTTCAGTACGGAACAGCTTATAAAGTTTTAGTTGATTTAATTCAATCAGCTGAAGTAGGTAAACACTATATGCCAGGTGATTTGATTACCATCGAAGACCCAGAGCACGTTGAGTTGGATGGTGAAGGTAAGAGGGTTCTAGTACAACTTAACCGTGAATTTACTTATAATGGAGAGCCTGCAAGCGACTTTATTCGTAATGGACGTCTTGAACGTGATGGATATGGCGCAGCATGGAAGTACGAGCCTAAAGAACAAAATGAGCCTACGAATGTCGCACCAGTAGCTACAGTTTCTACGACAGCTACCGTGGCACCTACAACTGCAGAACCTCCTACTACAACAGTTACACCTAACCAATAGTGGAGGTGCTTTATGGACGTCTTACAATCAACAGAGCATTTCTTCATGAACGTGCTACCAGTAGCTTCACCGATTATTATCGCTTGGCTTAGCTACAAACTGCCGAAGAAATCAAAGGAACAGACAGACCAAATCATTTCAGAGTTAAGTGAAGTCAAGAAACAAATCAAAGATGTCCAGATTACTACTGATGAGAACAACGCCAAAATTGACGAAGTACAGGCAAAGCTAAAACTACACGACGATGCGCACCTTGTAACGATGAGGACGCACCTCGATCGTGACATTCGTAGAGCTATCCGTCGTGGTTTTACAACTAAAGATGAGTTCTATGTAGTCGAAAACATGCACAACAGCTACAAGGCTTTGGGTGGTAATGGCTACATTGACCACTTGTACAATAATTTTGAGGCGTTGCAAATCAGGGACGACATCTTAGTCGAAGATGAGAAAGGAGCGCAGAATGACTTATGTTCGTAATTCAACGAATCTCAAACAAGTTGACGGTGGATTTTTAGTCAAGCAAGGCGATGTGGCTTCCACATTCACCTTTTCTTTACTTGACGAAAATCATGAGCCGATTCCACATCTTGAAGGACAAGAGGCATCTATCACGTTGACAAGAGGCAAGGAGCAATTACGCAAAACAGCAGTCGTGACAAATGGTGCAGTTACTTTTAATCTAGGTATGATTTTACCTGCTGGCTTATATCAAATCGAGGTATCAGTGGGGGGATATACATTCCCAAGCGACGACTCGACTCAAATTAGAATCACAAAATCGGATAAGAATCTGGTCACAAATGAAATCCACGCTCTCAAAGAGTTGGATATTGCAGAAGAAGTTAAGAAGCAGCTTGCAGGAAAAACTGTAGGTAGCGATGGCACAGCAAGTCAGGAAATTCCTGATTTGCTCACGTATTATAATCTTGGGAAGGTGTAAAAAATTATGGATACAAGTAAATGGATCGCATTCGCTCAAGCATTGGGAGTGGATCACAAAGCGCTGAAGCAGTTAATCGATACAAAGATTGACAGCGCTACGTTAACGCAAGCTATTGAGCAGGCAAAAACCGCAGTGAAAGCTGAGATTTTAGGTGACGGTGTTCCTGAAAATCTTGACACACTGAAAGAGATTGCTACGATGATTTCAAGCATGAGTGGTGATACTGAAGGTGCAGTCGTTCAAAAATTGGCCGACCTCGGTCGTCGTATTGATGAATTTGCAAACCTCGACCTTGTCTCAACTTATAACGCAGCGAAAGCGTGATTGTTATGAGCAATTTTGAGGAATTTGCTCAAGCAGTCGGTCGTGAGTTAAAACCCTGAATCAAAAGCCTGAACCAAGGCTGACATTAACAGGCAATACCCTCGGCATCGCTGGGGGTAATAATGTCACCCTACCGCTACCAGATAACGTAGGACAGGAAATCCGTGGTACAGGCTCACCAGAGGGGCGTATCACAGCCGAAATCGGAACAACCTATGTAGATGTCAACGTGACGAACGGCGCTCTGAAATGGATAAAAGAAAAAGGGAACGATAACACAGGCTGGCGTGTGCTGATTGGTGATACTGGTTGGAGGACGTTAAATTCAGTTTCAAAATTAATAATCGGCGATAAAAGTTCATTTATTAAAATTAGAAGGGTTAACAATCTTGTCACTTATAACTTCGGAGGTCTTCAGTACGGTTGGTTTGGTATTGTGAGAAGAAACGGTAAAGGTTTTGTTCGGCACAATAGTACAGGCGATAAAGGCGTTAAAGTCATTGGTAGTGGCGGTATTCCCGAAGGTTTTAGAAGTGAAACTTCGCTTGTAGGACCAACTTATGACGATAAGGGTATACCATATGGTATTTGGTATTTAGGTGGTAAATCTGACTCTAATTTCATTCAATTCACATTTAACGAAGACATCCCAACTAACCGAGATATTGGAGATATTCGTGTGAGCGCTATCTCATACTTGACAGATGAGCCTTGGCCTACAAAATTACCGTAAAAGAAAGGAAAACATACATGATTAACTGGAAACTACGATTACAAAATAAATTCTTTTGGCTGACCGCCATTCCAGCCTTCTTGCTTGTCTTGCAAGCTGGTGCAGCAGTCTTTGGATATCATCTAGATTTGGGCGATATCGGCAACAAGTTGATTCTGCTTGTCAATGCGGTCTTCGTATTCTTGACCGCTATCGGTTTGGTCAACGACCCAACAACAAGCGGAATCACAGACAGCACACGAGCTCTAGAATACAAGAAACCAAGTGAGGAATAAGAATGACAGTGAATATTGAAACTGCAATTGGCTGGATGAAAGAGCGTGAAGGTAAGGTTTCTTACTCAATGGATTTGAGAGATGGTCCTGATTCTTACGACTGCTCTAGTTCGATTTACTACTCTCTCATGAGTGCTGGGGCAATTTCAGCAGGTTGGGCCGTAAATACTGAATATGAACACCAGTGGTTAATGGATAATGGATATACCCTTATTGCAGAGAACACACCTTGGGACGCTCAACGTGGGGATATCTTCATCTGGGGCCGTCGCGGATATTCTAGTGGCGCTGGTGGACACACGGGTATGTTTGTGGATGAAAACAACATCATCCACTGTAACTATCGCTATGATGGTATCACGGTCAACGACCACGACGATATCTGGCTATACGCTGGACGTCCTTACTATTATGTTTATCGTTTAGCGAACGCGGACGCACAACCTGCAGAAGTTAAACGAGGCTGGCAGAAGAATGATACGGGCTACTGGTACGTTAAAGAAGACGGCTCTTATCCAAAAGATAAGTTTGAGAAGATTGAAGGCACTTGGTACTACTTTGACGGCTCAGGCTATATGCTTGCAGACCGTTGGAAGAAGCACTCAGACGGTAACTGGTACTGGTTCGACGGTTCAGGGGCAATGGCCACAGGTTGGAAGAAAATCGCTGAGAAGTGGTACTACTTCGACGTAGAAGGCGCCATGAAGACAGGATGGGTCAAGTACAAGGACACTTGGTACTACCTAGACGGTAAAGAAGGTACTATGGTATCAAATGCTTTCGTACAGTCCGCAGACGGAACAGGTTGGTACTACATCAAACCAGACGGGACAATGGCAGATAAGCCAGAATTCACAGTGGAGCCAGAAGGCTTGATTACGACTAAATAATTTTAAAAAATAAATAGAAAGGAAACTTTCCAAAATGTTCTTTCACCGCAAGCCTGAGCTTGCGGTTTTTTTGTTTGCTCTGAAAGTACTTTCTAAAATAAAAAAAGTTTAAAATTCTTTGTTAAAACACTTGACTACCGCATTGTAATGCGGTATAATAAATAATGTAAGGAGGTGATACAAATGGACAACATAGACGAGTGGCTAGCAAGGGTCACAGTTGCGATAGGGATTGCAGTAGCAATCTCAAAAGAGAGTCGCTCTTGGTACAAGGTACTAAAAGAGCAAAATAAAAAAGCGAAAATCGCTCCCAAGTTTACCAGACGCAGGAAGAGATAATCGCTAAAGGGTAAGAGAGCGAAAGCTCTCCTTACCTTTCATTGTATAAGAAAGTTAGAGAAAAATCAAGATGAAAATTATTTTATTTGTAGCAATTTTGGCGATCGCTATTGCTTGGTATTCAGGAGATAATAAAAAATGAGTAAAGCAGATTTTAACAAAATTCAAAAATTACTAAAGACGGTAACGGCTTATAGAATTTCTAAAGCTACTGGAATTAGTGACACTACAATCAGTAGATGGGTCACAGGCAAAACTCCAATCGAAAAAATGAGTTTAGAAAATGCTATCAAATTAACAAATTATGTAGAGGAGCTAGAAATGGAAAACGCAAAACAACTACTTGAAGAAATTAAAAATAACGATGTAGCATATGCTATTGTAAACGAAGCTGGAGCAGTTTATTGCAATCTTGGTACAAGTAACATCATGGATATTTATGGACATGATGGCGAAGATGGCCATTTCTACGGTGTTTATGGTGACGCCGTTGCTGGGCAGCTTGATAGTCGCAACGTCTCTGATGATGTCATTTTGAAAGCTATTCAGCTAATGCTAGGCTTGGGTGAACCTGTAAAACGCTCAGAATTATCTACAGGTTCTGATTTCAAACGAACTTATTTAAACGGGTATTTTAAGGTAGTTGAATTGATGAAACAGTCAGGTCTTCTTCAAGAGCAAGAAGAAAATGAGAAAGTCAAGGAATGGATTGAGTCTCACAAAGACGTTGTAGGTTCAACAGTTAAACATCCATCATTTGGAACTGGTAAAGTAACAGAAATCAAAGACAATACAATCACTATTGATTTTGTAGATAAAGGGAGAAAATCTCTAGCACTTGAGGCAGTCGTAGAAAGCAATCTCTTAGAATTTTAATCAACTTTGGGTATAAGCAGGAACCGTTATTTTAGCCATTTTTTTCGATGGATACACAAAAGGATACAACAAATCGCTCAACCTCTATTATAATAAGATTCCTAAGACTCCCACCGGCTCCATTGATAATTTACATTGTTTTGTAAATCTTTCTAAAACGTTGTTTTTACAACGTTTTTTATTTTATTCTTTGGTATTCTTTTGCAAAAAAAGAATACAACATTTTGTTGTATCCTAAATATTAAATCAAGTCCTGAATTTTCTTAAGTTTTTATCATATTTTCTGTTATAATTAAGGTGCCTTAAGAAAAATAATGAAAAAACTAAATGTTTTTCATATAGTTTTCATTGTTTTAATAGTTTAAAGTCAATCTTATTTTTCTCTAATAGAAAATAATGAAAAAGTAGGTTTAGAAAGAGGTAAGTATCTATGTCTTCTCATAAAAAAGTGTCACTCTCTGAGATTAATCAATCTATCGATACTCCAAATAACAATCATTTCTGGCAAAATTTAAATGCCTTTTTAGGTCCGGGTGCTCTTGTCGCAGTTGGTTATATGGATCCAGGAAACTGGATTACCAGTGTAGTCGGTGGTGCTTCCTATAAGTATAGTCTCTTGTTTGTTATCTTGATTTCATCTCTCATTGCCATGCAACTTCAGCAGATGGCAGGAAAGCTTGGTATTGTAACCCAGATGGACCTGGCTCAAGCAACGGCTCATCATTCACCTAAATGGCTTCGTTATAGTCTATGGGTGATTTTAGAATTAGCCTTGATGGCGACAGATCTGGCAGAAGTTCTAGGTTCAGCGATTGCTCTCAATCTTCTCTTTAAGATTCCGATTATGATAGCAATTCTCTTGACCGTGTTGGATGTTTTTCTCTTATTGCTTCTGATGAAATTTGGCTTTAAGAAGATTGAAGCTATTGTGACAACACTGATTTTAACCATTCTAGCAATTTTTACCTATCTGGTAGCTTTGTCACATCCAAGCTTCCAAGGAATCGTTGAGGGTTATCTACCGAATGCAACCTTATTTGAAAGTCCCTTGCCAGGGCATGAAAGTCAATTAACCTTGGCACTAGGGATCGTGGGAGCAACGGTTATGCCCCATAACCTCTATTTGCATTCTTCCTTGTCACAAACTCGGAAAATCAATCACAAGGACAAGAATGATGTTCGAAAAGCCGTGCGCTTTATGACCTGGGATTCAAATCTCCAATTATCCTTGGCCTTTGTGGTTAACTCCCTTCTATTAATTCTCGGGGCGGCTCTCTTTTTCGGCCATGCATCTGAGATTTCTGCCTTCTCTCAAATGTATAATGCCTTGCAGGATTCTACTATTGCAGGAGCTATAGCTAGCTCGACCTTATCAACCTTGTTTGCCTTGGCTTTATTAGCCAGTGGTCAAAATTCGACAATTACGGGTACCTTGACTGGACAAATCGTTATGGAAGGTTTCTTGCATATGAGATTACCTCAATGGTTCATTCGTTTGGCAACTCGTCTCTTTGCCTTGTTGCCTGTCATGATTGTAGCGGTTCTGTTTGGTCATCAGGAAAAAACATTAGATCAGTTATTGGTTTATTCACAAGTCTTTCTTTCGATTGCTCTTCCATTTTCAATCTTCCCACTGATTTATCTAACTTCTAAGAAATCACTGATGGGAGAATTTACCAATGCCAAATGGAATACCATCCTTGGCTATATCGTTTCCATTATCTTAACAATTCTCAATGTGAAATTGTTATTTGATATTTTCTAAGAAATTCACCCGAGTTATAAAACAAGCATATAAGAAAAAAGATACCCAAGATTTCTTGGGTATCTTTTTTAAAATAAACGGAAGACATGGGATTCGAACCCACGCACGCTGTTACACGCCTACCGCGTTTCCAACACGGCCTCTTAAGCCTCTTGAGTAATCTTCCAATACTTACTCAAATAGTCTACCATAAAGCCACTTATCTTGCAATAAAAATTCTGGAAATAAGAAAAATGATAGATTTTGAAAGAAAATGACAAAAAGCGCTTTACTTTGAAAGAAAGTGTGATAGAATGAATAGTGTAAACGATAACAGGAGGTGATTCAGTGTTAAAAACAGAGCGGAAGCAACTGATTTTAGAGGAGTTAAATCAACATCATGTAGTTTCTCTAGAAAAATTAGTTAGTTTGTTAGAAACGTCAGAATCAACGGTTCGAAGAGATTTGGATGAGTTGGAAGCGGAAAACAAGCTTCGTCGCGTGCATGGTGGAGCAGAATTGCCCCATTCCTTGCAGGAAGAAGAAACCATTCAAGAAAAATCTGTCAAAAACCTTCAAGAGAAGAAATTGTTGGCTCAGAAGGCAGCCTCTCTCATCAAGGAACAAGATGTCATCTTTATCGATGCTGGAACAACAACTGCTTTTTTGATTCATGAATTGGTCAATAAGAATGTTACAGTCGTGACCAACTCGATTCACCATGCTGCTCAGTTGGTTGAAAAGCAGATTCCAACTGTCATGGTTGGAGGTAGTGTCAAGATGGCGACGGATGCTAGCATCGGGGGCGTTGCTCTTAACCAAATTAACCAATTGCACTTTGACCGTGCCTTTATCGGGATGAATGGTGTGGACGATGGCTATTATACGACTCCTGATATGGAGGAGGGAGCTGTGAAGCGAGCTATTTTGGAGAATGCCAAACAGACCTATGTCTTGGTGGATTCATCAAAAATTGGACAAACTTGCTTTGCTAAGGTAGCACCACTCAAACGAGCTATTGTTATCACAAGTCAAGGGCATGAGCTCTTGCAGGCTATTAAGGAGAAAACGGAGGTAATAGAAGTATGATTTATACAGTCACACTCAATCCATCCATTGACTATATCGTTCGTTTGGACCAAGTCCAAGTCGGTAGTGTCAATCGTATGGACAGTGATGATAAGTTTGCTGGTGGGAAAGGAATTAATGTCAGTCGTGTCTTGAAGCGCTTAGATATTCCAAATACAGCGACGGGATTTATCGGAGGCTTTACTGGTAAATTTATCACAGATACTTTGGCTGATGAAGAAATCGAGACACGTTTTGTTCAAGTGGCAGAAGATACTCGTATCAATGTTAAAATCAAAGCAGACCAAGAAACAGAAATCAACGGAACGGGTCCAACTGTTGAGCCCGAACAACTTGAAGAGTTAAAAGCCATTCTTTCAAGTCTGACAGCAGAAGATACGGTTGTCTTTGCAGGTTCAAGTGCTAGAAATCTAGGCAATGTAATCTACAAGGATTTGATTGCCTTGACACGTCAGACAGGTGCGCAAGTGGTTTGTGACTTTGAAGGACAGACCTTGATTGATAGTTTGGACTACCAGCCACTTTTGGTCAAACCAAACAATCATGAACTTGGAGCGATTTTTGGGATTAAACTCGAAAGTTTAGATGAAATTGAGAAATACGCGCGAGAGTTACTGGCTAAAGGTGCTCAAAATGTGATTATCTCTATGGCTGGTGATGGTGCCCTTCTTGTCACATCTGAGGGAGCTTACTTTGCTAAACCAATCAAGGGGACAGTCAAAAATTCAGTTGGAGCTGGTGACTCTATGGTTGCTGGATTTACAGGTGAATTTGTCAAATCTAAAGATGCAGTAGAAGCCTTCAAATGGGGAGTTGCTTGTGGAACAGCAACGACATTCTCAGATGACTTGGCAACGGCAGAATTTATTAAAGAAACATATGAAAAAGTTGAGGTAGAAAAACGATGAAAATTCAAGACCTATTGAGAAAAGATGTCATGTTGCTGGATTTGCAGGCAACTGAAAAAACAGCTGTCATCGACGAGATGATTAAAAGTTTGACAGACCACGGTTATGTAACAGATTTTGAAACATTTAAAGAAGGAATTTTGGCGCGTGAAGCTCTCACTTCTACTGGTCTGGGTGATGGAATCGCAATGCCTCACAGCAAAAATGCTGCTGTAAAAGAAGCGACTGTTCTCTTTGCTAAATCAAACAAGGGTGTTGACTATGAAAGTTTAGATGGACAACCAACTGACCTCTTCTTCATGATTGCTGCTCCAGAAGGCGCCAATGATACTCACTTGGCAGCCTTGGCAGAATTGTCTCAATACTTGATGAAAGATGGCTTTGCTGATAAACTTCGTCAAGCAACATCAGCTGACCAAGTTATCGAACTTTTTAACCAAGCTTCAGAAAAAGCTGAGGAGCCAGTTCAAGCACCTACCAATGACTCTGGTGACTTTATCGTTGCTGTTACAGCTTGTACAACAGGTATTGCCCACACTTACATGGCTCAAGAAGCCCTTCAAAAAGTGGCTGCTGAAATGGGTGTTGGAATCAAGGTTGAAACCAACGGTGCTAGCGGTGTTGGAAACCAACTAACTGCTGAGGACATCCGCAAGGCTAAAGCTGTTATCATAGCTGCAGACAAGGCGGTTGAGATGGATCGTTTCGATGGCAAACCATTGATCAATCGTCCAGTGGCTGACGGGATCCGTAAAACAGAAGAATTGATTAACTTGGCTCTTTCAGGAGAAGCGGAAGTCTACCGTGCCGCTAATGGTGCAAAAGCTGCAACAGCCTCTAACGAAAAACAAAGCCTTGGTGGTGCCTTCTACAAACACTTGATGAGTGGTGTATCTCAAATGTTGCCATTTGTTATTGGCGGTGGTATCATGATTGCCCTTGCCTTCTTGATTGACGGCGCTTTGGGTGTTCCAAATGAAAATCTTGGTAATCTTGGTTCCTACCATGAACTAGCTTCTATGTTCATGAAAATCGGTGGTGCAGCCTTTGGTTTGATGCTTCCAGTCTTTGCAGGTTATGTTGCCTACTCTATCGCTGAAAAACCAGGTTTGGTAGCAGGTTTCGTGGCTGGTGCTATTGCCAAAGAAGGTTTTGCCTTTGGTAAAATTCCTTATGCCGCAGGTGGTGAAGCAACTTCAACTCTCGCAGGTGTCTCATCTGGTTTTCTAGGTGCCCTTGTTGGTGGATTTATCGCAGGTGCTTTGGTTCTTGCTATCAAGAAATACGTTAAAGTTCCTCGTTCACTTGAAGGGGCTAAATCAATCCTTCTCTTGCCACTTCTTGGAACAATCTTGACTGGATTTGTCATGCTAGCTGTGAATATCCCAATGGCAGCAATCAACACTGCTATGAATGATTTCCTCGGCGGTCTTGGAGGCGGTTCAGCTGTCCTTCTTGGTATCGTCCTTGGTGGAATGATGGCTGTTGACATGGGTGGACCAGTTAACAAAGCGGCTTATGTCTTTGGTACAGGTACGCTTGCAGCGTCTGTTTCTTCAGGTGGTTCTGTAGCCATGGCAGCAGTTATGGCTGGAGGAATGGTGCCACCACTTGCAATCTTTGTCGCAACTCTTCTTTTCAAAGATAAATTTACTAAGGAAGAACGCAACTCAGGTTTGACAAACATCATCATGGGCTTGTCATTTATCACTGAGGGAGCGATTCCATTTGGTGCCGCTGATCCAGCTCGTGCGATCCCAAGCTTCATCCTTGGTTCAGCAGTAGCAGGAGGCCTCGTTGGTCTTACTGGTATCAAACTCATGGCACCACACGGAGGAATCTTCGTTATCGCGCTTACTTCAAATGCTCTTCTTTACCTCGTTTCAGTCTTGGTAGGAGCAATCGTAAGTGGTGTGGTCTATGGTTACCTACGCAAACCACAAGCATAAAACTTAGATAGAAAATGAAAAGATTGGACCGTTTGGTGCAGTCTTTTTCTCTTTCCGAAATGCCTGTGAAATATGGTATAATAGAAGAATGGCAAACAAGAATACAAGTAAAACAAGACGGAGACCGTCTAAAGCAGAACTCGAAAGAAAAGAAGCGATTCAACGAATGTTGATTTCGTTGGGAATCGCGATTTTATTGATTTTCGCAGCCTTCAAATTAGGGGCTGCGGGTATAACTCTTTACAATTTAATTCGCTTGCTGGTGGGTAGCCTAGCTTATCTGGCAATATTTGGTATCCTGCTCTACCTCTTCTTTTTCAAGTGGATACGAAAACAGGAAGGACTCCTATCAGGCTTTTTAACCATATTTGCTGGTTTGCTCTTGATTTTCGAGGCTTACTTGGTTTGGAAATATGGTTTGGACAAGTCCGTTCTAAAAGGAACCATGGCTCAGGTTGTGACGGATTTAACTGGTTTTCGAACGACCAGTTTTGCTGGTGGAGGCTTGATTGGTGTTGGACTCTATGTGCCAACAGCCTTTCTCTTCTCAAATATCGGCACTTACTTTATTGGTTCTATCTTGATTTTAGCAGGCGCTCTCCTAATCAGTCCTTGGTCTGTTTACGATATTGCTGAATTCTTCAGTAGAGGATTTGCCAAATGGCGAGAAGGGCATGAGCGTCGAAAAGAGGAACGCTTTGTTAAACAAGAAGAAAAAGCTCGCCAAAAGGCTGAGGAAGAGGCTAGATTAGAACAAGAAGAGGCTGAAAAAGCCTTACTCGATTTGCCTCCTATTGATATGGAAACAGGTGAAATTCTGACAGCAGATGTTGTGCCTGACGTTCCACCTTTTCCAGAAGAAGAGTGGGTAGAACCAGAAATCATCCTGCCTCAAGCTGAACTTGAATTCCCTGAACAGGGAGATAACTCTGATGACGAAGATGTTCAGGTCGATTTTTCAGCCAAGGAGGCTCTTGAATACAAACTTCCAAGCTTACAACTCTTTGCACCGGATAAACCCAAAGACCAGTCTAAAGAGAAGAAAATCGTTCGGGAAAATATCAAAATCTTAGAAGAAACCTTTGCTAGTTTTGGTATTAAGGTAACGGTTGAACGGGCTGAAATTGGGCCGTCAGTGACCAAGTATGAAGTCAAGCCAGCAGTCGGTGTACGGGTTAACCGCATTTCCAATCTAGCAGATGACCTCGCTCTAGCCTTGGCAGCCAAGGATGTCCGGATTGAAGCACCTATCCCAGGGAAATCCCTAGTCGGAATCGAAGTACCCAACTCTGAGATTGCGACTGTATCTTTCCGCGAACTATGGGAACAATCTCAAACAAAAGCAGAAAATCTCTTGGAAATTCCTTTAGGAAAGGCTGTTAATGGCACCGCAAGAGCTTTTGACCTTTCTAAAATGCCCCACTTGCTAGTTGCAGGTTCAACGGGTTCAGGGAAGTCAGTAGCGGTTAACGGCATTATCGCTAGCATTCTGATGAAAGCAAGACCCGACCAGGTCAAGTTTATGATGGTGGACCCTAAGATGGTTGAGTTGTCTGTTTACAATGATATTCCCCACCTCTTGATTCCAGTTGTGACCAATCCACGTAAGGCTAGCAAGGCTTTGCAAAAGGTCGTGGATGAAATGGAAAATCGTTATGAACTCTTTGCCAAGGTGGGAGTTCGGAATATTGCAGGTTTTAATGCCAAGGTAGAAGAGTTTAATGCTCAGTCTGAGTACAAGCAGGTTCCGCTACCACTCATTGTTGTAATTGTGGATGAGTTGGCTGACCTTATGATGGTAGCCAGCAAGGAAGTGGAAGATGCTATCATTCGTCTCGGACAGAAGGCGCGTGCTGCAGGTATCCACATGATTCTTGCAACCCAGCGTCCATCCGTTGACGTCATTTCTGGTCTGATCAAGGCCAATGTCCCATCTCGAGTGGCTTTTGCGGTATCATCAGGTACAGACTCGCGCACCATCTTGGATGAAAATGGAGCTGAGAAACTGCTTGGACGTGGAGATATGCTCTTTAAACCAATCGATGAAAATCATCCAGTTCGTCTCCAAGGATCCTTTATCTCGGATGATGATGTTGAACGCATCGTAAACTTTATCAAGGCTCAGGCAGATGCGGACTACGATGAGAGTTTTGATCCAGGTGAGGTTTCTGAAAATGAAGGAGAATTTTCAGATGGTGAATCTGGTGGTGACCCGCTCTTTGAAGAAGCCAAGGCTTTGGTAATCGAAACTCAGAAAGCCAGCGCATCTATGATTCAGCGTCGTTTGTCAGTTGGATTTAACCGTGCGACTCGTCTCATGGAAGAGCTTGAGATGGCAGGTGTCATTGGTCCAGCTGAAGGTACCAAACCAAGAAAAGTTTTACAACAATAAAAAAATAGCTTCTTTCCAAGTTTGGAGGGAAGCTATTTTACTGGCTACTGATTACTTTTATTTTCCGAAGTTGGGGTATTGGACTGTTTTTCATTTTCAGTAGTAGGCTTACTTGGAGCAGGAGTAGTAGATTCCTGAGTTGCTGCTTTCTGCTCTTCTTTGTTCTCTCCCTTGACGTTAGATTTTGGTGTTTCTTCTTGTTGTGTTTTTTCTTGACTAGTATTATTTTCCTTATTGGGACTAGTATTTTCCTGAGGGGATTCCTTTTGAATTTCTTTGACAATTGTTGTCGTCTGGCTTGTCGTAGGTTCTTTTTTAGTATTTTTGTTATTATCCAAGGCGTTCATGATAGTGATACTTGCGGTAATTAAGCCGAGGATACTACCGATAGTAGCGACGGTTTTTTGAAAGACCGTGAAGCCTTTTTTGATGTGTTCTGTTTTTGGTTTTGAAGTTCTACGATAATTAGACATACATTCTCTCCTTTAATTAAAATTTATTATACCGCATTTCTTTAAAAAAATCTTAAAAAAAGAGGAATTGCCCTTTCTTGTCGCAAGCTCCGTTTCATGATACAATAGAAGAAGTGATTTTAGAAAGCGTGAGAAAACATGATTTACTTTGATAATTCGGCGACGACCAAGCCCTATCCTGAAGTCCTTGAAACCTATATGCAGGTCGCTTCAAAAATTTTAGGAAATCCATCTAGTCTCCATCGTTTGGGAGACCAGGCAACACGAATCTTAGATGCTTCGCGCCAACAGATTGCAGATTTAATCGGTAAGAAAAGCGATGAAATCTTCTTTACTTCTGGTGGGACAGAAGGAGATAACTGGGTCATCAAGGGTGTAGCCTTTGAAAAAGCTCAGTTTGGTAGGCACATCATCGTATCAGCCATTGAACATCCAGCAGTTAAGGAATCAGCTCTTTGGTTGAAATCACAAGGTTTTGAAGTGGATTTTGCTCCGGTTAATGAGGAAGGATTTGTGAATGTTGAGGCACTAGCAGATTTGATAAGACCTGATACGACCCTCGTTTCCGTCATGGCTGTGAACAATGAAATTGGCTCGATTCAACCTATTCAAGCTATTTCAGAACTGTTAGCAGACAAGCCGACTATTTCCTTCCACGTTGATGCGGTTCAAGCACTTGCTAAAATTCCGACTGAAAAATATTTGACTGATCGAGTGGATTTCGCGACTTTCTCTGGTCACAAGTTCCACGGAGTTCGTGGTGTTGGTTTTGTCTATATCAAGTCTGGCAAGAAGATTACGCCTCTGTTAACAGGTGGTGGTCAGGAACGTGATTACCGTTCGACAACTGAAAATGTGGCAGGAATTGCAGCGACAGCCAAGGCTCTCCGTTTATCTATGGAAAAGCTAGATATCTTTAGGAGCAAGACTGGGCAGATGAAGGCAGTGATTCGTCAAGCACTTCTGGATTATCCAGATATTTTTGTCTTTTCAGATGAGGAAGATTTTGCCCCTCATATCCTAACTTTTGGAATTAAGGGAGTTCGTGGTGAAGTCATCGTTCACGCCTTTGAAGACTATGATATTTTCATCTCAACGACATCGGCTTGTTCGTCCAAGGCTGGGAAACCTGCAGGAACCCTGATTGCCATGGGAGTGGATAAAGATAAGGCCCAGTCAGCTGTGCGTCTTAGCCTAGACCTTGAAAATGATATGAGTCAGGTCGAGCAGTTTTTGACCAAGTTAAAATTGATTTACAATCAAACTAGAAAAGTAAGATAGGAGCATTTATGCAATATTCAGAAATTATGATTCGCTACGGTGAGCTGTCAACCAAGGGTAAAAACCGTATGCGTTTCATCAATAAACTTCGCAATAATATTTCAGACGTTTTGTCTATCTATCCCCAAGTTAAGGTAACGGCAGATCGCGACCGTGCCCACGCTTACCTAAATGGAGCAGATTACACATCAGTAGCAGAATCGCTCAAACAAGTCTTTGGAATTCAAAACTTTTCCCCTGTTTATAAGGTTGAAAAATCTGTAGAAGTTCTGAAGTCTTCTGTCCAAGAGATTATGCAGGACATCTATAAGGAAGGCATGACCTTTAAAATTTCTAGCAAGCGTAGCGACCACAACTTTGAGTTGGATAGTCGTGAACTCAATCAAACACTTGGAGGAGCTGTTTTCGAAGCCATTCCAAATGTGCAAGCTCAAATGAAAAGTCCTGACATCAATCTTCAGGTGGAAATCCGTGAAGAAGCAGCCTATCTTTCTTATGAAACTATTCGTGGGGCTGGTGGTTTGCCAGTTGGAACTTCAGGTAAAGGGATGCTTATGTTGTCAGGAGGTATTGACTCACCTGTGGCAGGTTATCTAGCTCTTAAGCGTGGGGTGGATATTGAGGCCGTTCACTTTGCTAGCCCACCTTATACTAGTCCAGGCGCTCTCAAGAAAGCCCAAGATTTGACCCGTAAATTGACCAAGTTTGGGGGCAATATCCAGTTTATCGAAGTTCCTTTTACAGAGATTCAAGAGGAAATCAAGGCTAAAGCGCCAGAAGCCTACCTTATGACCTTGACGCGTCGTTTTATGATGCGGATTACTGACCGTATTCGTGAGGTACGAAATGGTTTAGTAATCATCAATGGGGAAAGTCTTGGTCAAGTAGCTAGCCAAACCTTGGAGAGCATGCAGGCTATCAATGCAGTTACCAACACTCCCATCATCCGTCCAGTTGTGACAATGGATAAGTTGGAAATCATTGACATCGCCCAGGAAATCGATACCTTTGACATTTCAATCCAACCGTTTGAAGACTGTTGTACGATTTTTGCACCAGATCGTCCAAAGACTAATCCTAAGATTAAGAATGCAGAGCAGTATGAAGCACGCATGGATGTTGAAGATTTAGTTGAGCGAGCTGTAGCTGGAATCATGATTACTGAGATTACACCGCAGGCTGAAAAAGATGAAGTGGATGACTTGATTGACAATCTGCTCTAATAAGAAAATCCAAAAGAATTTAGAAAAATAAATGAAAAAAGTTAGTTTTTAATCCAAAAATGGAAGCAAAACTAACTTTTTTTCTTAAACTGTGATATAATAAAATAAAATTTTGAATATAGAGAGTTTTCTGACAATGAATCAATCCTACTTTTATTTAAAAATGAAAGAACACAAACTCAAGGTTCCTTATACAGGGAAGGAGCGTCGTGTACGTGTTCTTCTGCCTAAAGATTATGAGAAAGACACGGATCGTTCCTATCCTGTTGTTTACTTTCATGACGGGCAAAATGTTTTTTATAGCAAGGAGTCTTTCATTGGCCATTCATGGAAGATTATCCCAGCTATTAAGCGTAATCCTGATATCAGTCGCATGATTGTCGTCGCCATTGACAATGATGGTATGGGGCGGATGAATGAGTATGCGGCTTGGAAGTTCCAAGAATCTCCTATCCCAGGACAGCAATTTGGCGGTAAGGGCGTGGAGTATGCCGAGTTTGTTATGGAGGTGGTCAAGCCATTTATCGATGAGACCTACCGTACTAAAGCTGACCGCCAGCATACGGCTATGATTGGGTCTTCACTAGGAGGAAATATTACCCAGTTTATCGGTTTGGAATACCAAGACCAAATTGGTTGCTTGGGCGTCTTTTCATCTGCCAACTGGCTCCATCAAGAAGCCTTTAATCGCTATATTGAACGAAAGAAACTATCGCCTGACCAGCGTATCTTTATCTATGTTGGAACTGAAGAAGCAGATGATACGGACAAGACCCTGATGGCTGGTAATATCAAACAAGCCTATATCGATTCGTCTCTTCGGTATTACCATGATTTGATAGCAGGTGGGGTACACTTAGATAATCTTGTCTTGAAAGTTCAGTCTGGTGCCATCCATAGTGAAATCCCTTGGTCGGAGAATTTACCAGACTGTCTGAGATTTTTTGCAGAGAAATGGTAAGTTAGAAAAGGAGAAAGCCAATGCATATTGAAAACCTTAGCCACTGGAGTGGTCATCTCAACCGTGAAATGTACCTCAACCGTTATGGACATGCTGGGATTCCAGTTGTGGTTTTTGCTTCATCAGGTGGCAGTCACAATGAATACTATGATTTTGGCATGATTGATGCCTGTGCTTCCTTTATCGAGGAAGGCCGTGTTCAGTTCTTTACCCTATCCAGTGTAGACAGTGAGAGCTGGTTGGCCACTTGGAAACATGGTCATGACCAGGCGGAGATGCATCGTACCTACGAACGCTATGTGATTGAAGAGGCCATTCCTTTTATCAAGCATAAGACAGGTTGGTTTGATGGTATGATGACGACAGGTTGCTCGATGGGCGCCTACCATGCTGTCAATTTTTTCCTCCAGCATCCAGATGTCTTTACCAAGGTGATAGCTCTTAGTGGTGTTTACGACGCACGTTTCTTTGTCGGCGATTACTACAATGACGATGCTATTTACCAAAACTCGCCAGTAGATTATATCTGGAACCAGAACGACGGCTGGTTTATTGATCGTTATCGTCAGGCAGAGATTGTGCTGTGTACGGGTCTTGGTGCATGGGAACAAGACGGTCTACCATCTTTCTACAAGCTCAAAGAAGCCTTTGACCAGAAACAAATTCCAGCCTGGTTTGCTGAATGGGGACACGATGTCGCCCATGACTGGGAATGGTGGCGCAAACAAATGCCTTATTTCCTTGGAAATCTCTATTTATAAAAGGAGTTATCTATGAATTACCTTGTTATTTCTCCCTACTATCCACAAAACTTTCAACAGTTTACAATTGAACTAGCTAATAAAGGCATCACGGTCTTGGGAATTGGTCAAGAACCATACGAGCAATTGGATGAGCCCTTGCGCAATAGCCTGACCGAGTATTTCCGTGTAGACAATCTTGAGAACATAGATGAAGTCAAACGTGCAGTTGCTTTTCTTTTTTATAAACATGGCCCAATTGATCGCATCGAATCCCACAATGAATATTGGTTAGAGTTGGACGCAAGTCTTCGTGAGCAATTCAATGTTTTTGGTGCTAAACCAGAGGATCTCAAAAAGACGAAATTTAAGTCTGAAATGAAGAAACTTTTCAAAAAAGCAGGTGTCCCTGTGGTACCTGGAGCTGTTATCAAGACGGAAGCAGATGTTGATCAAGCAGTGAAAGAAATTGGTCTTCCAATGATTGCCAAACCTGATAATGGAGTGGGAGCAGCCGCAACCTTTAAGCTCGAGACAGAAGATGATATCAATCACTTTAAGCAAGAATGGGACCATTCGACCGTTTATTTCTTTGAAAAATTTGTTACTTCTAGTGAAATCTGTACCTTTGACGGGCTCGTAGACAAGGGTGGTAAGATTGTCTTTTCAACAACTTTTGACTACGCCTATACACCGCTTGATCTCATGATTTACAAGATGGACAATTCTTATTACGTTCTCAAGGATATGGATCCTAAACTTCGCAAGTATGGGGAAGCGATTGTCAAAGAATTTGGTATGAAAGAACGGTTCTTCCATATTGAGTTCTTCCGTGAAGGGGATGATTACATCGCCATTGAGTACAATAACCGCCCTGCAGGTGGTTTTACCATTGATGTTTATAACTTTGCCCATTCCTTGGACCTCTATCGTGGCTATGCTGCTATTGTAGCAGGAGAAGAGTTCCCAGCGTCAGACTTTGAACCTCAGTTTTGTTTAGCTACATCCCGTCGTGCAAATGCTCATTATGTCTATTCTGAGGAGGACTTGCTTTCCAAATATAGCCAGCAGTTCAAGGTTAAAAAAATCATGCCAGCGGCCTTTGCGGAACTTCAAGGAGATTATCTGTATATGCTGACAACTCCGAGTCGACAAGAAATGGAGCAGATGATTGCAGATTTCGGACAACGTCAAGAATAAGAACTCTCGGATTAAGGAAATGCACCTCCTTAATCCTTTTGTTTCAATAAGAGAAATAAAACCGCTTTCCCATATATTCTTTTAGAAAACCTGTTGCTAAAAGATATAAAAATTGATAGAATAAGGATTGTCTAAAAAATTTTAAGGAGAATCTATCAAATGGATTTCACATGGGCAATTAAATATGCCACTGAATTTTTGGCCACTGCTATTTTGATCATTCTTGGAAATGGTGCAGTTGCCAACGTTGAACTTAAAGGTACGAAAGGTCACCAAAGTGGCTGGATCGTTATCGCTGTTGGTTATGGTATGGGGGTTATGATCCCAGCATTAATGTTTGGTAACGTATCTGGAAACCACATCAACCCAGCCTTCACTCTTGGACTTGCGATCAGCGGTCTCTTCCCTTGGGCACAAGTTGCGCCTTATATCATCGCACAAGTTTTGGGTGCTATCTTTGGTCAAGCCTTGGTTGTGGCAACACACCGCCCATACTACTTGAAAACTGAAAATCCAAACAACATTTTGGGTACTTTCTCAACCATTTCAAGTTTGGATAATGGTACAAAAGAATCACATTTTGCAGCAACTGTTAATGGTTTTGTAAATGAGTTTGTTGGTTCATTTGTTCTTTTCTTTGCAGCTCTTGGAATGACTAAAAACTTCTTTGGTGCTGAACTAGTATCAAAAGCACAAGCGGCTATTAATGCTCAAGTTGCACAAGCAACTACTCAAGGTCAAACCATTCCTCAAGAACAAGTAACAGCAGCACTTGACCAAGCTAAAGAACAAGTAGCACCATTTATGACATCTGGTCTTGGAATTGCTCACTTGGCACTAGGTTTCCTAGTTATGGCCTTGGTAACATCACTTGGTGGACCTACAGGACCTGCCTTGAACCCAGCCCGTGACTTGGGACCACGTCTCCTTCATGCTTTCCTTCCAAAATCAGTTCTTGGTGAGCACAAAGGCGATTCAAAATGGTGGTATTCTTGGGTACCAGTAGTAGCACCGATCGCAGCAGCAATTGCGGCAGTAGCTATCTTCAAATTCCTTTACCTATAAGAAATTGAAACCGAGGAAATCCTCGGTTTTTTAGATGAAATTTTACGAAAAAAAAGTAAATCTGAGCATAATTTCTTGTAAAAAATTCTAAAATCCTTTAAAATAAAAGAGTTGGAGGAGTTTATGAATGTAAATCAGATTGTACGGATTATTCCTACTTTAAAAGTTAATAATAGAAAATTAAATGAAACATTTTATATAGGAACCCTTGGCATGAAGGCCTTATTAGAAGAGTCAGCCTTTCTGTCACTAGGTGATCAAACAGGTTTAGAAAAGCTGGTTTTAGAAGAAGCTCCAAGTATGCGCACTCGTAAGGTAGAGGGGAGAAAAAAACTAGCTAGATTGATTGTCAAGGTAGAAAATCCCTTAGAAATCGAGGCCTTATTAGCTAAAACAGATTCGATTCATCAATTATATAAAGGTCAAAACGGCTACGCTTTTGAAATTTACTCGCCAGAAGGTGATTTGATTTTGATTCACGCAGAAGATGATAGAGAAAGTCTAGTAGAAGTAGAAGAAAAACCTGAATTTCAAACAGATTTGGAATCAATTTCTTTAAGTAAATTTGAGATTTCTGTGGAATTACATCTCCCAACTGATATTGAAAGTTTCTTGGAATCATCTGAAATTGAGGCATCCCTTGATTTTATTACAGCTCAGGGGCAAGATTTAACTGTGGATAATACGGTTACTTGGGACTTATCTATGCTCAAGTTCTTGGTCAATGAACTAGACATAGCAAGTCTTCGCAAGAAGTTTGAGTCTACCGAATATTTTATTCCTAAGTCTGAAAAATTCTTCCTTGGTAAAGATAGAAATAATGTTGAATTGTGGTTTGAAGAAGTATGAAATGGACCAAGATTATTAAAAAAATAGAAGAGCAAATCGAGGCAGGGATTTATCCCGGAGCCTCTTTTGCGTATTTTAAGGACAATCAATGGACGGAGATCTATGTAGGACATAGTGACCCAGAACATGGCTTGGATACTGAGGCAGGACTAGTTTACGACCTAGCCAGTGTTAGCAAGGTTGTTGGAGTTGGCACTGTTTTTACCTTCTTGTGGGAAAAAGGTCAATTAGATATTGATAGACCAGTAACCGATTTTTTACCTGAAAGTGATTATCCAGATATCACTATTCGTCAGCTCTTGACTCACGCTACAGATCTTGATCCTTTTATTCCAAATCGAAACCTTTTAACAGCCTCAGAATTAAAGGAAGCGATGTTTCATCTCAAGAGACGAAGTCAGCCAGCCTTTCTGTATTCGGATGTCCATTTTTTGCTGTTAGGTTTTATCTTGGAAAGAATCTTTAATCAAGACTTGGATGTGATTTTACAAGAACAAGTGTGGAATCCTTGGAGAATGACGGAAACCCAGTTTGGTCCTGTTGAACTTGCTGTTCCAACAGTTAGAGGTGTAGAGGCAGGTCTGGTACATGATCCCAAGGCTCGCCTCCTAGGCAGACATGCTGGTAGTGCTGGTTTGTTTTCGACTGTAAAGGATTTACAAATTTTTTTAGAACACTATTTAGCAGATGATTTTGCAAGAGATTTGAGTCAAAATTTTTCTACTTTGGATGACAAGGAACGTTCTTTAGCATGGAATTTGGAAGGAGATTGGCTAGACCATACGGGCTATACAGGTACCTTTATCATGTGGAATCGTCAGAAGCAAGAAGCGGTCATTTTCCTATCGAATCGTACCTATGAAAAGGATGAGAGGGCTCAATGGATTATAGACCGCAATCAAGTGATGGACTTGATTCGCAAAGAAGAGTAAGGAGAGACATGTCAAACAGTTTAAAAGGGACTCTATTAACAGTTGTGGCTGGGATTGCTTGGGGCTTGTCAGGAACGAGTGGCCAATACCTGATGGCACATGGAATTTCGTCTCTGGTTTTAACTAACTTACGACTTTTAATCGCCGGTGGGATTCTCATGGTCTTGGCTTATGCTACTGCAAAGGATAGAATGCTGGCCTTTTTAAAGGATAGAAAGAGTTTGCTGTCTCTTCTTATTTTTGCTCTAATTGGTCTCTTCCTCAACCAATTCGCCTATCTAACTGCTATTCAGGAGACCAATGCAGGAACGGCGACGGTGCTTCAGTATGTTTGTCCTGTCGGGATTTTGATTTATAGCTGTATCAAAGATAAGGTGGCACCGACACTGGGAGAGATTATTTCAATCATATTAGCCATTGGGGGGACCTTCCTGATTGCAACTCATGGGCAATTGGACCAGTTATCCATGACACCTGCAGGCCTGTTCTGGGGTCTCTTTTCTGCTCTGACTTACGCACTTTATATCATTTTGCCCATATCCTTGATTAAGAAGTGGGGGAGCAGTTTGGTCATTGGTGTGGGAATGGTCATAGCAGGTTTGGTCGCCCTTCCTTTTACAGGAGTTCTACGGACTGTTATCCCAACTAGTCTTGATTTTCTCCTCGCTTTTGCGGGCATTATTCTTATCGGGACTGTCTTTGCCTATACAGCCTTCTTAAAGGGAGCCAGTTTGATTGGACCGGTTAAGTCAAGTTTGTTGGCTTCAATTGAACCAATCTCGGCGGTTTTCTTTGCCTTCCTAATTATGAATGAACAATTTTATCCTATTGATTTTCTTGGTATGGCAATGATTTTAATTGCAGTCACTTTGATTTCGTTGAAAGATTTATTGTTAGAGAAATAAAAAAGACTCTTTGTCCGTGACAGAGAGTTTTTGCCTAGTAATCTAATTATTCTCAAGATAAAATTCAAAACGTTCGCCTACATATTGACTTTTTACATATTCAAAAGCAGTACCATCTTCTAGGTAGGAAACCTGAGTCAGCCCAAGAATAGCATGTCCTTTTTCAACTTCCAAATAGTGGGCAATCTTTTCTTTAGCAAGACGAGCATAGATGGTCTGCTGTGATTTGCCTATACGGTAGCCGTGTTTTTGCAAGGTTTGGAAGAAATGACTAGTGATTTCTTCTTTTTTAAAGTCCTTAATGAATTTTTCAGGAATAGAAGCAACCTCATAAACCAGAGGAACTTGGTCGGCATAGCGAACCCGCTCCATTCGGATAATATTTTCGGTAGGAGAAATTCCTAGCTTGGCAACTTCCTGCTCATTGGGAATGGTTTTTCTGTAGGAAATGAGTTGGCTAGAGGGAACTTTACCTTGGGACTTAACAATTTCAGTAAAACTGGTTGTGCCTCTCATCTTTTCTTGTACACGTGTACTGGATACAAAGGTGCCGCTTCCTACACGGCGCTCTAAAACTCCTTCTTCGACCAAGAGGGAAATAGCTTGGCGGAGGGTCATGCGACTGACCGCAAACTGCTCTGCTAAATCTCGTTCACTTGGAAGTCTCTCACCGATGACCCAACGATGTTCGTCAATATCCTTTTTAATCTGGTCATGGATTTTCATATAAGCGGGTAGCATATTTTTCACTTCATTTCTATCTTTTCTCTATTGTACCCCAATAAACTAGAAAAAGTCAAACTTCGCCTTGTTTAGTTGGTAATTCGCCCTTATTTGTGATAGAATATTGAAAAAAGATATTTCTTTTGAGAAAGGAAAAAGATGAGCAACATTTCAACTGATTTGCAAGATGTAGAAAAAATCATCGTATTGGACTATGGTAGCCAATACAACCAGCTGATTTCACGCCGTATCCGTGAGATTGGTGTTTTTTCAGAACTAAAAAGCCATAAAATTTCAGCTGCTGAAGTTCGTGAAATCAATCCTGTAGGAATTATTCTATCAGGTGGTCCTAACTCTGTATATGAAGATGGTTCATTTGATATTGACCCAGAAATCTTCGAACTTGGAATTCCTATTTTGGGAATTTGTTACGGTATGCAGTTATTGACCCATAAACTTGGAGGAAAAGTTGTTCCTGCAGGTGATGCTGGAAATCGTGAATACGGTCAATCAACCCTAACACATACACCATCAGCTCTTTTTGAATCAACACCTGATGAACAAACTGTATTGATGAGCCATGGTGATGCAGTTACTGAAATTCCTTCTGACTTTGTTCGTACAGGTACATCAGCTGACTGCCCTTATGCAGCCATTGAAAACCCTGATAAACATATTTACGGTATCCAATTCCACCCAGAAGTTCGTCATTCTGTATACGGAAATGATATCCTTCGTAACTTTGCTCTTAACATCTGTAAGGCTAAAGGCGACTGGTCAATGGATAACTTCATTGATATGCAGATCCAAAAAATTCGTGAAACCGTCGGTGATAAACGTGTCCTTCTTGGTCTATCAGGTGGGGTTGACTCATCTGTCGTTGGGGTTCTTCTCCAAAAGGCTATTGGCGATCAATTGATCTGTATCTTCGTAGACCACGGTCTTCTTCGTAAAGGAGAAGCAGACCAAGTTATGGATATGCTTGGTGGTAAGTTTGGTTTGAATATCGTCAAAGCAGACGCTGCTAAACGTTTCCTTGATAAACTTGCTGGCGTTTCTGACCCTGAACAAAAACGTAAAATCATCGGTAACGAGTTTGTGTATGTATTCGATGACGAAGCAAGCAAGCTCAAAGATGTGAAATTCCTTGCTCAAGGTACGCTTTACACAGACGTGATCGAGTCTGGTACAGATACAGCTCAAACTATTAAGTCACACCACAACGTGGGTGGTCTTCCAGAAGACATGCAATTTGAATTGATCGAACCACTCAACACTCTCTATAAAGATGAAGTTCGTGCCCTTGGTACAGAGCTTGGTATGCCAGACCATATCGTATGGCGCCAACCATTCCCAGGACCAGGACTTGCTATCCGTGTCATGGGTGAAATCACTGAAGAGAAACTTGAAACCGTTCGTGAATCAGATGCTATCCTTCGTGAAGAAATCTCTAAAGCTGGTCTTGACCGCGATATCTGGCAATACTTCACTGTCAACACAGGCGTTCGTTCAGTCGGTGTTATGGGTGATGGTCGTACTTATGATTACACAATCGCCATTCGTGCAATCACTTCTATCGATGGTATGACAGCTGACTTTGCAAAGATTCCTTGGGATGTCCTTCAAAAGATTTCTGTACGTATCGTAAACGAAGTGGATCATGTTAACCGCATCGTCTATGATATTACAAGTAAACCACCTGCAACAGTTGAGTGGGAGTAAAGCTATAAATACTTTACTCTTATAGTAAATGAAAAATAAGGATTTCGAGAGAACAAAATCGTTCTCTCTTTTTTTAGCTGAATATTTTAAGTAAAAGGTTAAGCTATTCTTTCATAAAACAAGACAGAATGGTTGCCTCCAAAGTCTCATCATAAGAGAACAGTTATATTCTCTGGATCTACTTTTGAGATGGTAAAAATAGATATACTGATATCCATTCCTTTTATCATATCCTTGATTTCTTAAGTTTTAAAGACAGTTTAATCAGGATTCCTTTTATATATCGATTAAGAAATAAATAATCTGTCTTGAATCCTACCATAGATGTATAAAGAGTCATCTTGTTTTTTTGTTTCGTATCAGTATCAATCCGTTCTGATATTGTTTTTTGAATTTTAGAAAATTCTAGTACAGTAGTTAGGAAGTTTTTATAAATTTATTGTATTTAATTCTTGACTTGATACCTTTACTTTTTTAGTTAATTATGTAATAATATTAACAATACAAATAAATGAAAGTTGGTGTTTCTATTGCATAAAGCAGTAAAACAAGAAAAAGGTCATGGCTATCTCCGTAAAACTAAGTTAGGTTTGTTAAGTGGCATTATCCTAACGACTGCTTTAGGGAGTTTATTTTTAAATGGGATTGTAAGCGCTGACGAACAACCAAATTCAAGTACACCTCCTAATGCAGCACAGACTCCACCTAGCGAAACTGTGGTTCAAAGTGAGTATGAAACGAGTACAACACATACGGTAAAAGAAACCGAGTTAAAAGCTAAAGTTGAAGAAGTAAAAGCTTCAGGGGTTAAGGTTACAGAAACACCCACTGAAAATGTAGGTGTTGCAAATAGTTCTTCTGAGGTTACACATTTACGCGCAACTGCTGAAGAAAAAGTAGATGCTCAAATTCGTGATTTAGAGTCTGCAAAAGTTGAACAAGAACAAGTGAAAGCGGATAGAGTTAAGATTGATGAGTTTAAAAATACTTTTATTAATGCTAATTATATCAAAGTAAAAGCTAGATTAGTTTCTCAGGTAAATAGTCGAGATATTAATGAAGATGTCTCGAAAGAAGCTTCAGTTAGTCCAATTACATCAAGTAATGGGGAACTTCATTACTTGAAAGCGAATGAATTGGATTTAACTGATTCTCAAGGTTTGTATAATGCAGTATCGAAACCAACTACTGAGGAAGTTACAGAAACATTTATTAAGGTACCTGCTCGAATTGGAATTACAGATAAATATGCAACAAATCGTGTGAATATCGGGTATCCTGCTCGTATAGTGGAACTAACTCCAAACACTGTGTATAGTTACACCATCACACCTCGTTCAGATAGTGTTTTATCTAGTATTTACGGTATCGGTAGTATTGAGACAACTGCTAAATTTGAGTATACGCTACCTGAAGAAACCAAACTTTACGCTACATTTAGCAGTAAACCTGTTGAGACTCATGTAATTATTAAAAACTTAACTCGACGTGCTGAAAATCATACTGATTTCATTGGTTATACTCGAACTTATACTTATAAGGATAAGCAAGGAAATATTATTCCAATTAAAGATTTATATGCAAAATTCTTAGATGTCCAAGGTTTTAAGGGTAAAGGGGTTATAACGTCTTCTGATATTCCAAAATCTAAATTATCCGAGTTTGAATTACGTTCAGCTGGTGCTGATTACACTTATAGACAAGAAACATCTTTACTTGGAGAAAATACAATTTCTCAAAAAGAGTACATTGCTAGTAAAGTAGTTCCTAATAAACGTAATCAGTTTACACCTCGCATTGTTTATGCATCAAATCTCCAAAGAGTTGAATTGACAGATACAGAAAAAGCAATCAACGGTGTGTCTCGCACTTTCCATACTGTTACTTATACAGAAGTTCAAAACAAAGGTTTAGTGACTCAGAAGTTTGTAAACGAACAAGGTGTTGAAATTGCACCTAGTGTTAAATCTGAACTTAAAGAAGTAGGTTCTGAGGTATCTTTAACTCATCCGACCGATTTGGACTTTGAGAACAAGCGTTATACCTTTAAAGAACAAGACAAACAAGATATTACAGAGATTGTGAAAGGTGAAACTGTCATTACCTATGTGTATAAACAGAAGTATGAGAATAACTTACCACCTGTAGAAACAGAAACAAAAATTCCAATTACAACAACTTATGTAGAAGACAAAACAATCGACTATGGTACGGAAATTGTTGAATCGAACGGTAGCGAAGGTAAAATTGTAACTACAACACCTAAAATTGTGAATGAACTTGATGGTATTGTAGCTGACGGTAAGCCGACTGAAAAAGAAACTCCTATGGTACCAAAAGTGGTTAAAGTAGGTACTAAACCAACAGTTGTAGAAACAACTACTCCATATACAACACGTTATGTAGAAGATAATACAAAAGATAAAGACTATCGAGAAGTAACAAGAACTGGTAAAGCTGGTAAAACAACTACTACAATAACTTATACCTTGGATCCTAATACAGGAGCAGTAACACCGAATGAACCAACCACGATTACTGAAGAAGCAGTAGAAGAAGTTATCACAGTCGGTACGAAACCAAAGGTTGAGGCACCAAAGGTTGAAACGCCAAAAGTTGAAACGCCAAAAGTTGAAACACCAAAGGTTGAAACACCAAAGGTTGAAACACCAAAGGTTGAAACGCCAAAAGTTGAAACGCCAAAAGTTGAAACGCCAAAAGTTGAAACACCAAAAGTTGAAACACCAAAGGTTGAAACGCCAAAAGTTGAAACGCCAAAGGTTGAAACGCCAAAAGTTGAAACACCAAAGGTTGAGACACCAAAGGTAGAAGTACCAAAATCAAAGACACCAACTGAACAATCGACAAAAGAAACTTCACAAATTCCGACTTCTGTAGCAAGTAAGAGAGAGGAATTGCCTAATACAGGTACAGAAGATCATGCTAATCTTGTAGTCTTAGGACTTCTAGGAGTTTTGAGTGGATTTGGATTTCTTGCACACAAGAAAAAAGAAGTGGAGAAATAGTTTTTTCTAACCTATATTAGAAAAGGGCTCACATCTGTGGGCTTTTTCTCTTTGACAATCTTTTTGCTTTAATAATCTAAAAGATTAGAATTGTCAAAACAATCTGTCTAGGCTTGATTTTATGGCTTATTTACTATAAAATGAGAAGGAAAAACGTCAAACTTTTATATTGCAAATAGGAGAAAACATGACAAAAACATTAAAACGTCCTGAGGTTTTATCACCTGCAGGAACTTTAGAGAAGCTAAAAGTAGCTGTTCAATATGGAGCAGATGCTGTCTTTATCGGTGGTCAGGCCTATGGTCTTCGTAGCCGTGCCGGAAACTTTACTTTCGAACAGATGGAAGAAGGCGTACAGTTTGCGGCCAAGTATGGTGCTAAGGTTTATGTGGCTGCCAATATGGTTATGCACGAAGGAAATGAGGCTGGTGCTGGTGAGTGGTTCCGTAAACTACGTGATATCGGAATCGCGGCAGTTATCGTGTCTGACCCAGCCTTGATTATGATTGCAGCGACTGAAGCGCCTGGTCTTGAAATCCACCTCTCTACCCAAGCAAGTGCGACTAACTATGAAACACTTGAGTTCTGGAAAGAACTAGGTTTAACTCGTGTCGTTTTGGCGCGTGAGGTTTCAATGGAAGAATTGGCAGAAATTCGCAAACGTACAGATGTTGAGATTGAAGCCTTTGTTCATGGAGCCATGTGTATTTCTTACTCTGGTCGTTGTACTCTTTCAAACCACATGAGTATGCGTGATGCTAACCGTGGTGGTTGCTCTCAGTCTTGTCGTTGGAAGTACGACCTTTACGATATGCCATTTGGGAAGGAACGTAAGAGTCTTAAAGGTGAAATTCCTGAAGAATTTTCAATGTCAGCCGTTGATATGTCCATGATTGACCATATCCCAGATATGATTGAAAACGGTGTGGACAGTCTCAAGATTGAAGGACGTATGAAGTCTATTCACTACGTATCAACAGTAACAAACTGCTACAAGGCAGCTGTTGATGCTTATCTAGAAAGTCCAGAGAAGTTTGAAGCTATCAAGCAGGACTTGATTGATGAAATGTGGAAGGTTGCCCAACGTGAATTAGCAACAGGTTTCTACTATGGTACACCATCTGAAAATGAGCAGTTGTTTGGTGCTCGTCGTAAAATTCCTGAGTATAAGTTTGTCGCTGAAGTGGTTTCTTACGATGATGCGACACAAACAGCAACCATTCGCCAACGGAACGTCATTAACGAAGGGGACCAAGTTGAGTTTTATGGCCCAGGTTTCCGTCATTTTGAGACTTATATCGAAGATTTGCATGATGCTAAAGGAAATAAGATCGATCGCGCTCCAAATCCAATGGAACTATTGACTATCAAGGTTCCACAACCTGTTCAAGCTGGAGATATGGTTCGAGCTCTCAAAGAAGGTCTCATCAATCTTTATAAGGAAGATGGAACCAGCGTCACAGTTCGTGCTTAATAAATATGTAGGGGACGAAAGCTTTCTAGTTGCTTTCCCTTTAAGTCGAGTCACTAAAAGAAAAGAAGTTGAAAAATATATTAAATTCCATCCGAGATTTCATCTCGGATTTTTTCATTATTTTTCAGAAAGGTCTAGATAATGGACGGATTTATTACAATTTTTTTCCAAAGTTTTCTATATAATAGACTCAAAAATAGTAAAATTGAAAATAATTTCCGTTAAGCGCTTTCAATGTTGGTAAAAAGTTGACAAATCCAATTTTTAGGACTAAACTAAGTAAGTAAATTTTAATTAAAAGGAGAATTCGTCATGAATTTAACATTTTTCGGTCTATGTCTTGCCTGTATGGGTGTATCTCTTGGTGAAGGTATGTTGATGAACGGTTTGTTGAAATCAGTTGCTCGCCAACCAGATATCATCTCAGAACTACGTAGTTTGATGATCCTAGGGGTTGCCTTTATTGAAGGTACTTTCTTCGTTACTCTTGTCTTTTCATTTATCATCAAATAAAAGAAGTATAAATTGAAAAAGGGAGGATTTTAGATGGAAGAAAGTATTAATCCAACCATCAATATTGGTCCTGTTACCTTTAATTTAACCATAGTAGTTTTGACTTTGTTGACTGTAGCACTTATTTTTGGCTTTATTTATTGGGCAACTCGAAATATGACTTTGAGACCCACAGGAAAACAAAATGTATTAGAGTATTTATTTGATTTTGTTGTTGGATTTACAAAATCAAACCTTGGTCCAATGATAAAGGATTATTCTCTCTTTTATTTCTGTTTATTCCTATTTATGGCCATTGCAAATAATATTGGCTTAATGGCTAGAATTCAGACTACAGATGGTGTAAATCTTTGGACCTCACCAACAGCAAATTTGTCATTTGACTTGGTCTTGTCTTTTACAATTATCTTAATGACACACGTAGAAGGAATTCGTCGTCGTGGAATCAAAAAGTATTTAAAAGCATTTGTAACACCAGGTTTTATGACACCAATGAATCTCTTGGAAGAAGTTACCAATCTCCTTTCACTTGCATTGCGGGTATTTGGTAATATCTTTGCAGGGGAAGTGATGGCAAGTATGTTAGTCCTACTTTCTCATCAGGCCTTCTATTGGTACCCTATTGCTTTTGGAACAAATCTAATCTGGACTGCATTTTCTGTTTTTATTTCTTGTGTACAAGCATATGTATTTACATTGTTATCTTCAATGTACCTAGGAAATAAAATTAATGATGAAGAATAGAAAGGAGTAGTTTATGAATGTAACAGTAGGTGAATTACTTGGTGATTTTATACTAATCGCTGGTTCCTTTATTCTCTTGCTAGTCTTGGTTAAGAAATATGCTTGGTCAAATTTGACTAGTATTTTCGAACAAAGAGCAGAAAAAATTGCAGCAGATATTGACGGAGCTGAACAAGCACGTCAAAAAGCAGAAGTATTGGCTCAAAAACGCGAAGATGAATTGGCTGGTAGCCGTAAAGAAGCTAAGACAATCATTGAGAATGCGAAAGAAACAGCTGAGAAAAGCAAAGCTAGTATTTTAGCAGATGCTAAGCTAGAAGCAGGACGCTTGAAAGAAAAAGCGAACCAAGAAATTGCTCAAAATAAAGCTGAAGCTTTACAAAGCGTTAAGGGTGAGGTAGCAGATTTGACAATCAGCCTGGCTGGTAAAATCATCTCACAAAACCTTGACGGTCATGCCCATAAAGAACTCATTGATCAGTATATCGATCAGTTAGGAGAAGCTTAATGGACAAGAAAACAGTAAAGGTAATTGAAAAATACAGCATGCCTTTTGTCCAATTGGTTTTAGAAAAAGGAGAAGAAGACCGTATCTTTTCAGACTTAGCTCAAATCAAGCAAGTTGCTGAAGAAACAGGTTTACCTTCTTTTTTAAAAAAAGTGGCAGTAGACGAGTCTGATAAGGAAAAAACAATTGCTTTCTTCCAAGACTCTGTGTCACCTTTATTGCAAAACTTTATCCAGGTTCTTATCTACAATCACAGAGCAAATCTTTTTTATGATATTCTTGTAGATTGCTTGAACCGACTTGAAAAAGAAACAAATCGATTTGAAGTGACGATTACGTCAGCTCATCCTTTAACTGATGAACAGAAGAGTCGCTTGCTCCCTTTGATTGAGAAAAAAATGTCTCTTAAAGTAAGGAGTGTAAAAGAACAAATCGATGAAAGTCTTATTGGTGGTTTTGTCATTTTTGCCAATCACAAGACAATTGATGTGAGTATTAAACAACAACTTAAAGTTGTTAAAGAAAATTTGAAATAGAAAGTGGTGTTCTTTTGGCAATTAACGCACAAGAAATCAGCGCTTTAATTAAGCAACAAATTGAAAATTTCAAACCCAATTTTGATGTGACTGAAACAGGTGTTGTAACCTATATCGGGGACGGTATCGCGCGTGCTCACGGCCTTGAAAATGCCATGAGTGGAGAGTTATTGATTTTTGAAAACGGCTCTTATGGGATGGCTCAGAACTTGGAGTCAACAGACGTCGGTATTATCATCCTAGGTGATTTTACAGATATCCGTGAAGGCGATACAATCCGCCGTACAGGTAAAATCATGGAAGTCCCAGTAGGTGAAAGTCTGATTGGTCGTGTTGTGGATCCGCTTGGTCGTCCAGTTGACGGTCTTGGAGAAATCCACACTGATAAAACTCGTCCAGTAGAAGCGCCAGCTCCTGGTGTTATGCAACGTAAGTCTGTATCAGAACCATTGCAAACTGGTTTGAAAGCTATTGACGCCCTTGTACCGATTGGTCGTGGTCAACGTGAGTTGATTATCGGTGACCGTCAGACAGGGAAAACAACCATTGCGATTGATACAATCTTGAACCAAAAAGGTCAAGATATGATTTGTATCTATGTTGCGATTGGACAAAAAGAATCAACAGTTCGTACGCAAGTAGAAACACTACGTCAGTACGGTGCCTTGGATTACACAATCGTTGTGACAGCCTCTGCTTCACAACCATCTCCATTGCTTTTCCTAGCTCCTTATGCTGGGGTTGCCATGGCGGAAGAATTTATGTACCAAGGTAAGCATGTTTTGATCGTTTATGATGATTTATCAAAACAAGCGGTAGCTTATCGTGAACTGTCACTCTTGCTTCGTCGTCCTCCAGGTCGTGAAGCTTTCCCAGGGGATGTTTTCTACCTTCACAGCCGTTTGCTTGAGCGCTCAGCTAAAGTTTCTGATGAACTTGGTGGTGGATCAATTACTGCCCTACCATTTATCGAGACACAAGCAGGAGATATCTCTGCCTATATCGCAACCAACGTGATTTCAATCACTGATGGACAAATCTTCCTTGGTGATGGTCTCTTCAATGCGGGTATTCGTCCAGCCATCGATGCGGGTTCATCTGTATCTCGTGTAGGTGGTTCTGCACAAATCAAAGCCATGAAAAAGGTTGCTGGTACACTTCGTATCGACCTTGCTTCATACCGTGAGTTGGAAGCCTTCACTAAGTTTGGTTCTGACTTGGATGCGGCAACACAGGCTAAGTTGAACCGTGGACGTCGTACAGTTGAAGTCTTGAAACAACCTGTTCACAAACCATTACCTGTTGAGAAACAAGTAACCATTCTCTATGCTTTGACACATGGTTTCTTGGATACTGTTCCAGTAGATGATATTGTTCGTTTCGAGGAAGAGTTCCATGCCTTCTTTGATGCTCAACATCCAGAGATTTTGGAAACCATTCGTGATACAAAAGACTTGCCAGAAGAAGCAGTCTTGGATGCTGCGATTACAGAGTTTCTCAATCAAACCAGCTTCCAATAAGAATAGAGGTGTCAGATGGCAGTATCTCTAAATGATATTAAAACAAAAATCGCCTCAACAAAAAATACGAGTCAAATCACTAATGCCATGCAGATGGTATCAGCTGCTAAGCTAGGTCGTTCTGAAGAAGCTGCTCGCAATTTCCAAGTTTATGCTCAGAAAGTTCGTAAACTTTTGACGGATATTCTTCATGGGAATGGAGCTGGTAGTTCAACCAATCCGATGTTGATTAGCCGTCCAGTTAAGAAGACAGGCTATATCGTCATTACATCAGACCGAGGTTTGGTTGGAGGTTATAATTCTTCTATTTTGAAAGCCGTTATGGAGCTGAAAGAAGAATACCATCCAGATGGTAAAGGTTTTGAAATGATCTGTATCGGTGGAATGGGAGCTGATTTCTTTAAAGCTCGTGGTATTCAACCACTTTATGAACTACGTGGCTTGGCAGATCAACCAAGCTTTGATGAAGTTCGTAAGATTATTTCAAAAACTGTTGAAATGTACCAAAATGAACTTTTTGATGAACTCTATGTCTGCTATAACCATCATGTCAATACGCTAACTAGTCAAATGCGTGTGGAACAAATGCTTCCGATTGTTGACTTGGATCCAAATGAAGCAGATGACAGTTACAGCTTGACCTTTGAATTGGAAACTAGCCGAGAAGAAATTTTGGAGCAGTTGTTGCCTCAGTTTGCAGAAAGTATGATTTACGGTGCTATTATCGACGCTAAGACAGCTGAAAATGCTGCGGGTATGACAGCCATGCAAACAGCGACAGATAATGCTAAGAAAGTCATTAATGATTTGACAATCCAGTATAACCGTGCCAGACAGGCGGCGATTACACAAGAAATTACAGAAATCGTAGCAGGAGCTAGTGCCTTAGAATAGCCACTAGTCTAGCTCGTATGAAAATGAACTTAGGACCTAGGTAAGCTAGGAACCGACAGTATCTTATATAGAATAGGAGAAGGAGATGAGTTCAGGTAAAATTGCTCAGGTTATCGGTCCCGTTGTAGACGTCTTGTTTGCAGCAGGGGAAAAACTTCCTGAGATTAACAATGCACTTGTCGTCTACAAAAATGACGAAAGAAAAACAAAAATCGTCCTTGAAGTAGCCTTGGAGTTGGGAGATGGTATGGTACGTACTATCGCCATGGAATCAACAGATGGTTTGACTCGTGGAATGGAAGTATTGGACACAGGTCGTCCAATCTCTGTACCAGTAGGTAAAGAAACTTTGGGACGTGTCTTCAATGTTTTGGGAGATACCATTGACTTGGAAGCTCCTTTTACAGAAGATGCAGAGCGTCAGCCAATTCATAAAAAAGCTCCAACTTTTGATGAATTGTCTACCTCTTCTGAAATCCTTGAAACAGGGATTAAGGTTATCGACCTTCTTGCCCCTTACCTTAAAGGTGGTAAGGTTGGACTTTTCGGTGGTGCCGGAGTTGGTAAAACCGTCTTAATCCAAGAATTGATTCACAACATTGCCCAAGAACACGGTGGTATTTCAGTATTTACCGGTGTTGGGGAACGTACTCGTGAAGGGAACGACCTTTACTGGGAAATGAAAGAATCAGGTGTTATCGAGAAAACAGCCATGGTATTTGGTCAGATGAATGAGCCACCAGGAGCACGTATGCGTGTTGCCCTTACTGGTTTGACAATCGCTGAATACTTCCGTGATGTGGAAGGCCAAGACGTGCTTCTCTTTATCGATAATATCTTCCGTTTCACTCAGGCTGGTTCAGAAGTATCTGCCCTTTTGGGTCGTATGCCATCAGCCGTTGGTTACCAACCAACACTTGCTACGGAAATGGGTCAATTGCAAGAGCGTATCACATCAACCAAGAAGGGTTCTGTAACCTCTATCCAGGCTATCTATGTGCCAGCGGATGACTATACTGACCCAGCGCCAGCAACAGCCTTCGCTCACTTGGATTCAACAACAAACTTGGAACGTAAGTTGGTACAATTGGGTATCTACCCAGCCGTTGACCCACTTGCTTCAAGCTCACGTGCCTTGGCACCTGAAATCGTTGGAGAAGAGCACTATGCAGTTGCTGCTGAAGTAAAACGAGTCCTTCAACGTTACCATGAATTGCAAGATATCATTGCTATCCTTGGTATGGATGAGCTTTCTGATGAAGAAAAGACCTTGGTTGCTCGTGCTCGTCGTATCCAGTTCTTCTTGTCGCAAAACTTCAACGTTGCGGAACAATTCACTGGTCAGCCAGGTTCTTATGTTCCAGTTGCTGAAACTGTTCGTGGCTTTAAGGAAATCCTTGATGGTAAACACGATCACTTGCCAGAAGATGCCTTCCGTGGTGTAGGTTCTATCGAAGATGTGATTGCAAAAGCTGAAAAAATGGGATTTTAAGAGGTGATCTATGGCTCAGTTAACTGTCCAGATCGTGACACCAGATGGTCTCGTCTATGATCACCATGCCAGCTTTGTATCAGTTCGAACTCTGGATGGTGAGATGGGAATCTTGCCACGACATGAAAATATGATTGCAGTTTTAGCAGTTGATGAGGTTAAGGTTAAACGTGTAGATGATGAAAATCACGTGAACTGGATTGCAGTAAACGGAGGTGTTATCGAAGTTGCCAATGGCGTTGTCACAATTGTTGCTGACTCTGCAGAACGTGCTCGTGATATCGACGTTAGTCGTGCAGAACGTGCCAAACTTCGAGCAGAGCGTGAAATTGAAGAAGCACAAGACAAACACTTGATTGACCAAGAACGTCGTGCTAAGATTGCTTTGCAACGTGCTATTAACCGTATTAATGTTGGAAATAGACTATAAGAAAAAAATGAACTTGAGTTATCAAGTTCATTTTTTATGTTTTCTTATGGGGCAAAACTGATGCAGACTGCTTCTGGGACATGGAAGTCATTAGAAAGTTCTGCTAGACGTCCAGTTTCAGAATTGCGTTTAAAGACAGTTGCATTGTCAGAGTCCTGATGGACAGCAATGACAAATTCTTGATCCGGTGTCAAATCAAAATCACGTGGAGTCTGACCATGTGTCGGAACGATTTCTAACAACTCTAAGCTACCGTCCGCAAGAATTGTATATACTGCGATAGAATCATGACCACGGTTAGAGGCGTAGAGGTATTTACCATCTTTAGAGAGACGAATAGCAGCAGTACCATTAAAGCCTTCATAACCGTCTGGTAGAGTTGAAATGACTTGCATGCGTTCAAATTCGCCAACACCATCGTAGATTAGAACTTCGATAGTGCTATTGAGTTCACAAATGAGATAAGCGATTTTATAATGGTTATGGAAAATAATATGGCGTGAGCCTGCTCCTGGCTGGCTATGATAGGTATAGAGCTTAGATAATTTTCCTTCTGAATCAAGATCGTAAGTAATTACTTGGTCAGTACCCAAGTCGCAGGTCACTAGATAGTGGTCAGGTGTTAAATCTGTATAGTGAACATGTGGAGAAGCTTGATTTTCATGTGGACCTTGGCCACTGTGTTGATCAACATCACTAAGTAGAAGACTGCCATCTTCCTGACGTTTATAAACAAGGACCTGTCCCTTGTGGTAGTTTGCCGCGTACACCAAATCACGCTCTTCATCAACGGCAACATAACAGTGGGGGGCTCCCTCTTCAACGACGTGGTTTAATAAGGTACCATTAGTTTGATAGGCTGCAATTCCACCCTTATCGTCTTGACTACCAACAGTGTATAAATGTTGATGCTGGTCAAAGGCAAGGTAGGTTGGACTTGGCTCAGTAGCAAAAAGTTCTAGATTTGAAAGCTGACCAGTTTCTGTATCAAAGTCTGCCTTGTAAATCCCTTGAGAAGTCCGACGTGTATAAGTTCCAAAATAAACAGTTTCTTTCATAACTTTACCTCTATATAAAAGATAAGACTATTATATCACAAAAATTGTAGTTGGAGGAATTCTATAACACATAATTAAACATAATAAAATATTAAATTTAACTTGTTTTTGTATTGATTTCCTTTTGAAAAGTGCTATAATAATCCTATACAAATTGCAAAGGAGTTTGTTTATGAAAAAACGTGTTTTCTTAGCAGCAGGAGTTGCTGTACTCTCGGCAGCTGTCCTAGCCGCGTGTTCATCTGGTAATGCTAATAAAGAAGCAAATAAACCAGTTACTTATGCCTATGTATTTTCATCAGATCCTTCGACTCTGGATTATACAGTTTCTGGAAATGTCAGCACTAAACAGGTCACAGGTAACGTAATTGACGGTTTGCTTGAAAATGACCAATATGGGAATCTTGTTCCATCAGTTGCAGAAGATTGGACTGTTTCCAAAGATGGTTTGACCTATACTTATAAAATCCGTCAGGGTATCAAATGGTATACCAATGAGGGGGAAGAGTATGGTGAAGTCAAGGCTCAAGACTTTGTGACTGGTCTGAAACACGCAGCAGATAAGAAATCAAAGGCTCTTTATCTTGTACAGGATTCTATCAAAGGATTGGATGACTATGTAAATGGGAAAACAACGGATTTTTCTACTGTTGGTGTAAAAGCAACAGACGATTATACTGTTGTTTATACTTTGAACCATCCAGAATCTTTCTGGAATTCAAAAACAACAATGGGAGTTCTTGCACCAGTCAATGAAGACTTTTTAGCTTCTAAAGGAGATGACTTTGGTAAACCAACGGATGTAACGAGCATTCTATACAATGGGCCATTTCTCCTCAAAGGTCTTACATCTAAGTCTTCTATAGAAATGACCAAAAACCAAAATTATTGGGATAAGCAGAATGTCTTTATTGATGATATCAAGTTATCCTTCTTTGATGGTCAAGATGCAGACTCTCTAGGACGCGGTTTTGATGAGGGACACTATCCAGCTGCACCACTCTTTAAAAACTCTGCTAACTATGAACGTCTAAAAGAAAAATACAAGGATAATATTGTGTATGGTCAACAGCGTGGAGGAGTTTTTTATATCTCAACCAATATCGACCGTGTAAATTACAATCACACTGCTAAAACAAGTGATACAGAAAAAACTTCTACTAAGAAAGCCTTGTTAAACAAAGATTTCCGTCAAGCCTTGGCTTTTGCGGTAGATCGTAAAGCAGGGATCTCTCAAGTATTTGGTGATGAAGTAGGACCTCGTAAGTTACGGACAAGTTTCACTCCTCCAACATTTGTTCAAGTAGGAGATCAAACATTTGGTCAAGTTACTAAGACAGAATTGGATAAATTGGATAATGTCTGGAAAGATGTTAGTCTTGATGATGCCCAAGATTCACTTCATAATGTAGACAAGGCTAAAGCTAAGTTTGAAGCTGCTAAGAAAACCCTTCAAGCTGATGGAGTACAGTTCCCAATTCATTTAGATTTGCCAATTTCTTCATCAAATCCAGATTTTATTCGTCAGGTTCAGTCTTATAAACAATCCATTGAGGAAGCCTTAGGCTCTGACAATGTAGTTGTTGATATTCAACAAGTTTCTGATGACGAATTGGGAAGTATGACTACTCTAGCTACTTCCAATGCAAATACTGACTGGGATATTAATGCAGTCAGTGGTTGGACTCCAGACTTTGCAGATCCATCGACTTATCTAGATGTATTTGATCCAACTTCAGGTCCAAGTCTCCTAAGTGCTCTTGGTGTGGCACCAGGAACAGACAATCCAGTTATTAAAACAGTTGGATTGGATAAATACAAAGAACTGATTGATGATGCAAATAGTGAGAAAACAGACCTTCAAAAACGTTATTCCAAATATTCTAAGGCTCAAGCTTGGTTGTCAGATAGTGCACTTGTTATTCCAGTATACTCTGATGGTGCTCAAATGCTAGTGACGAAAATGGTTCCTGGCAGTGGTGCCGGTGGCTGGGTAGGTGACAAGACTAGTGAAAATAGCTACAAGTATCTGAAAATCCAAGATAAGATTGTCACTACTAAAGAAATGGATGAGTTCCGCAAGAAATTTGCTGATGAAAAAGCCAAATCCAATGCTGATTATCAGAAGAACTTAGACCGTCACATTCAAGACTAATCGAATCTCCTCTTTTGAGGAGATTTTTTATGTCGCGGTCTCCATGTAAGCACTTTAAAAAAGAGTTATTTTGATTTAAAAATGGTATAATGAGAGAACAATAGAAAGGAAGTATTTATGGATCAAAAAGAGAAACATTTTAGCTTATCTTGGTTTTTCAAGTGGTTTTTGGATAACAAGGCAATTACGGTATTTTTGGTAACCTTATTATTGGGACTCAATCTGTTTATTTTAAGTAAGATTAGTTTTCTATTTTCACCTGTTTCAGACTTTTTGGAAGTTGTGATGTTACCAGTCATTCTATCTGGCCTGCTATATTATTTGTTGAATCCTATTGTTGATTGGATGGAGAAGCATAGGATTAATCGGATCATAGCCATTAGTATTGTCTTTGTGATTATCGCTCTCTTTATCATTTGGGGCTTGGCAGTAGCTATTCCAAATCTGCAACGTCAAGTTTTAACATTTGCAAGAAATGTACCAATCTACCTTGAAGATGCTGATCGAGTTATTGATGATTTGGTAACTAAGCGTTTACCAGATGATTTCAGGCCTCAGCTAGAACAAGTTTTGACAAACTTTTCAAGTCAGGCTACAGTTTGGGCAAGTAAAGTTTCTTCTCAGGCAGTCAACTGGGTAAGCGCCTTTATTAGCGGTGCTTCTCAAGTGATTGTTGCCTTGATTATCGTTCCTTTCATGCTCTTTTATCTCTTACGTGATGGGAAAGGCCTGCGTAACTATTTGACCCAATTCATGCCAACGAAATTGAAAGAACCTGTTGGACAGGTCTTGTCAGATGTGAATCAACAGTTGTCCAACTATGTTAGAGGGCAAGTAACAGTGGCTATTATTGTAGCAGTAATGTTTATGATTTTCTTTAAAATCATTGGTCTACGCTATGCAGTTACGTTGGGGGTTACTGCTGGTATTTTAAATCTGGTTCCTTATTTGGGCAGCTTCTTAGCCATGCTTCCTGCCCTAGTATTGGGCTTGATTGCTGGGCCAGTCATGCTTTTGAAAGTAGTGATTGTCTTTATAGTAGAACAAACTATTGAAGGCCGTTTTGTCTCTCCATTGATTTTAGGAAGTCAATTAAACATCCATCCCATTAATGTTCTCTTTGTTTTGTTAACTTCAGGATCCATGTTTGGTATCTGGGGAGTCTTGCTCGGTATTCCAGTTTATGCCTCTGCTAAGGTTGTCATTTCAGCGATTTTTGAATGGTATAAGGTAGTCAGTGGCCTATATGAACTAGAAGGAGAGGAAGTAAAGAGTGAACAATAGTCAACAGATGTTACAGGCTTTGGAAGAGCAAGATTTAGTTAAGGCAGAACATTATTTCGTCAAAGCTTTAGAAAATGATCCAAGTGACCTTCTGTATGAGTTAGCCACCTATCTAGAAGGGATTGGTTTTTATCCTCAGGCCAAGGAAATTTACTTGAAAATAGTAGAGGACTTTCCAGAGGTTAATCTCAATCTGGCAGCTATTGCTAGTGAGGATGGTCAAATCGAAGAAGCATTTGCTTATCTAGAGGAAATCCAAGCTGACAGTGACTGGTATGTTTCGGCTTTGGCTCTGAAGGCAGACCTCTACCAGCTGGAAGGTTTGACAGATGTGGCGCGTGAGAAATTATTGGAGGCCTTGATTTACTCAGAAGATCCTCTCTTGATATTGGGATTAGCAGAGTTGGATAGTGAGTTGGAAAATTATCAAGAGGCCATTCAAGGCTATGCCCAGTTAGATAATCGTACTATTTATGAGAAAACAGGCATTTCTACCTATCAACGAATTGGCTTTGCCTATGCACAGTTGGGGAAATTTGAAACGGCTACAGAGTTTTTAGAAAAAGCCCTGGAGTTAGAATACGATGACCTAACAGCTTTTGAGTTGGCCAGTCTTTACTTTGATCAAGAAGAATATCAAAAAGCTGTTCTATACTTTAAGCAACTTGATACCATTTCACCTGATTTTGAAGGCTATGAGTATGGTTACAGTCAGGCCTTACATAAGGAACATCAAGTTGCAGAAGCCCTGCGTATTGCTAAGCAAGGATTAGAGAAAAATCCCTTTGAAACTCGCCTTTTGCTAGCCGCTTCACAATTCTCTTATGAATTACATGATGCTAGCGGAGCAGAAAATTATCTCCTTACTGCAAAAGAAGACGCTGAGGATACAGAAGAAATCTTGCTTCGTTTAGCAACTATTTATCTGGAGCAGGAGCGTTATGAGGATATTCTAGACTTGCAGAGCGAGGAGCCAGAAAACCTTTTGACCAAGTGGATGATTGCTCGTTCTTATCAAGAATTGGACGATTTAGATACTGCCTATGAGCATTACCAAGAGTTGGCAGGAGATTTAAAGGACAATCCAGAGTTTCTGGAACAATATATTTATCTCTTGCGTGAATTGGGCTACTTTGAGCAAGCAAAAGTCAATGCACAAGCTTACTTAAAACTGGTTCCAGACGATGTGCAAATGCAAGAACTATTTGAGAGATTGTAAGGATATATTTTAAAAACTGTATCTAATCATTTTTGATAGATATAGTTTTTCTTTTTTAAAGAGAATTTTTTTACAAAAATTCTTGGTTATTTTGTTTATTTATGCTATAATAGGAACAATTATTTTTAGGAGGTGCAGTATGTCTTATTTGTTTGAGATATTACCAAGTTTATTGAGCGGTGCAAGCATGACTTTGCAGGTTTTTGCACTGGTCTTGATTTTTTCTATTCCCTTGGGCGTTTTGATTGCCTTTGCCTTGCAAGTCCATTGGAATCTCCTCCATCATCTGATTAATATTTATATTTGGATTATGCGAGGCACACCCTTGCTCTTGCAATTAATCTTTATCTATTATGTGCTGCCAAGTATTGGGATTCGTTTGGACCGTCTTCCTGCGGCTATCATTGCCTTTGTGTTGAATTATGCGGCTTACTTTGCTGAAATCTTTCGTGGGGGAATTGATACCATTCCTAAAGGTCAATATGAGGCTGCTAAGGTCTTGAAGTTCAGTCCTTTTGCCACAGTACGCTATATTATCTTGCCCCAAGTGACCAAGATTGTTCTTCCGAGTGTCTTTAATGAAGTCATGAGTTTGGTCAAGGATACCTCTCTGGTCTATGCTCTGGGTATTTCTGACCTTATCTTGGCTAGTCGCACAGCTGCAAACCGTGATGCTAGTCTGGTTCCAATGTTTTTGGCAGGAGCCATTTACTTGATTTTGATTGGTATTGTGACCATTCTTGCCAAAAAAGTTGAGAAGAAGTACAGTTACTATAGATAGGAGGCTGCCATGTTAGAATTACGAAATATCAATAAATGCTTTGGTGAAAAGCAAATTTTATCTAATTTCAGTCTAAAAATTCCTGAAAAGCAAATCCTGGCTATCGTTGGACCTTCTGGTGGAGGTAAGACAACCCTCTTACGTATGCTTGCAGGTCTGGAAACCATTGATTCAGGGCAAATCTTTTATAATGGAGAACCTTTAGAACTGGATGAACTAGAGAAGCGGAATTTACTGGGATTTGTATTCCAAGATTTTCAACTGTTTCCTCATTTATCCGTTCTAGACAATTTGACCTTATCTCCTGTAAAAACTATGGGAATAAGGCAGCAAGAAGCTGAGAAGAAGGCGCGAGGGCTTTTGGAACAATTAGGACTGGCTAGCCATGCAGAAGCCTATCCCTTCTCACTATCTGGTGGTCAAAAGCAGCGGGTGGCCTTGGCACGTGCTATGATGATTGACCCAGAAATTATTGGCTACGATGAACCAACTTCTGCACTTGATCCAGAATTGCGCTTGGAAGTGGAAAAACTGATCTTGCAAAATAGGGAACTTGGCATGACGCAGATTGTCGTTACCCACGATTTACAGTTCGCTGAAAATATCGCAGATCAGATTCTCAAGGTTGAGCCCAAGTAGGAGGTGCCGATGACTAATAAGAAAATTGCTTTAGTATTGGTTTCGCTCCTGACTCTCTTTTTAACGGCCTGTACTCAGAAGGCTAGCGATCCAAAGCAGGATAACTGGGATAAGTATCAAGAGCAGGGGAGTATAACCATTGGTTTTGATAATACCTTCGTACCTATGGGATTTGAAGAAAAGAATGGCCAATATACAGGCTTTGATATCGACTTAGCACAAGCTGTCTCTGAAAAATTAGGTTTTAAGGTTCAATTTCAACCAATCGACTGGGATATGAAGGAGACGGAACTGCAAAATGGGACCATTGATGCCATCTGGAATGGCTATTCTGCCACTGATGAACGCAGAGAGAAGGTTGCCTTTAGCATTCCATATATGGAAAATCAGCAAGTTCTGGTGACGAAGAAAAGCCAGCAAATTCGTTCAGTAGAGGATATGAAGGATAAAACCTTGGGAGCCCAAGCCGGTTCCTCTGGTTATTTAGACTTTGAAGCCCAGCCAGATTTACTGAAAAGTCGTGTCAAAGACCAGAAGGCTAATCAGTACCAGAGTTTCAATGAAGCCTTGATTGACTTAAAAAATGACCGTATTGATGCCTTGTTGATTGACCGGGTTTATGCTAATTACTATCTCCAGTCTGAAGGTATATTAAATGATTACAATGTTTTTTCAGCAGGATTTGAAAGTGAATCTTTTGCGGTCGGAGTTAGACCTGCTGACAAAAGATTACTACAAGCTTTAAACCAAGCCTTTATCGCACTACACCAAGAAGGAAAGTTCCAAGAGATTAGCCAAAAATGGTTTGGTGCTGACGTGGCAACAAAAGAAGTGAAAAGTAGAGATTGAGTGTTTCCTCAATCTCTTTTTGCATCAAAAAATCCTCTGGCAAGTACCAGAGGATAAGAGGTTATTTCATTGTTGGGAAGAGTAATACATCACGTATAGTAGTTGTATCAGTGAGTAGCATGCAGAGACGATCGATACCGATTCCCAAACCACCTGTTGGTGGCATACCGTATTCAAGGGCCTCAATGTAGTCGTAGTCGATGCCTGTCGCTTCATCGTCACCAAGTTCTTTTGCTTTGGCTTGGGCTTCGAAACGGCTAAGTTGGTCGATTGGGTCGTTCAACTCAGTAAAGGCATTACCGTACTCCTTAGTCATGATGAAGAGCTCGAAACGGTCAGTAAAGCGTTCGTCTTCAGGATTCTTCTTAGCAAGTGGAGATACAGCTACTGGATGTCCATAGACAAAGGTTGGTTGGATTAAGGTTTCTTCAACAAACTCTTCAAAGAAGGCATTGATGATGTGACCAACTTCAGTGTAGTGTTTCTCAACAGGAACTTTCTTCTCAGCAGCGATAGCTTTAGCTTCTTCCAAAGTCATGTCTTGCCAGAAATCTACCCCAGTAATTTCTTTGATAGCATCCACCATGTGAACACGTTTAAATGGTTCGTTGATCTTGATTTCAGTACCTTGATAGTCGACTGGACCATCACCTTTGACTGATTTAGCAGCGTGTTGGATAATACCTTCGGTCAAGTCCATGATGTCTTGGAAGTCTGCATAAGCTTGGTAAACTTCGATAGAAGTAAATTCAGGGTTATGAGTAGCATCCATTCCTTCGTTACGGAAGATACGGCCAATTTCATAGACGCGTTCCATACCACCGACGATAAGGCGTTTCAAGTGAAGCTCAGTCGCGATACGAAGTACCATGTCAATGTTTTGGGCATTGTGGTGGGTGATAAATGGACGGGCAGCAGCACCACCAGCCTCGTTGTGAAGAACAGGTGTTTCCACTTCAAGGAAACCTTTTTGATCAAGGTAACGACGAATTTCAGAGATGATTTTTGAACGAGTGACAAAGCGTTCAAAGCTTTCGCGATTAGAAATTAAGTCTAGGTAACGTTTCCGGTAAATTGTTTCAACGTCTGTCAAACCGTGGAATTTCTCAGGAAGTGGGCGAAGTGCTTTAGACAAGTGAGTGATGTGAGTAGCTTTGATAGAGAGTTCTCCCATATCTGTACGCATCACTTCACCTTCGACACCAAGGAAGTCACCAAGGTCTGCTTTTTTGAAGATTTCGTAGTTTTCTTCACCGACAGCATCCTTACGAACGTAGATTTGAATCTGCCCTTCGCGGTCTTGAAGGTGGGCAAAACCTACTTTACCTTTACCACGTTTGGTTACCAAGCGTCCTGCGATAGTAGCTGTTTCGTTTTTATCATGTAATTGTTCTTTATCGAGGTCAGCAAATTTATCTTTTAATTCTTGTGAATTTGCAGTGCGTTCAAAGCGTTTTCCGAAAGGATCGATTCCTTGTTCACGGAGTGCAGCCATTTTTTCACGGCGAACGATCTGCTGGTCATTTAGTTCTTCCATATGTTCTGTTGACATGGGATCCTCCTAGTTTTACTCAAAATTGAATACGATGAGTCATTTTTGCGATACTCCCATTTTATCATAAATAAGCAAGAAATTCACGGATAATCTTTCAAAACTAAAAAGAACTTGACGCTAAAATCAAGTTCTGTTATTGATAGGAAGTATCATTCCAAGTATCGAGAGTAAATGTTTCAAAATCATGGGTTTCTAGAATGGTCAGGCTGGCATTTGCTAGACCGCCATCTTTACGAAGAAGTGGTTCTTTATAACCTAGAAGAGTACGAAGACTGGCAGTAAGATTGGCACCGTGACCGACAATTAGAATACGCTCAGCTGGACTATCTTTTAATGATTTGATAAATTGGATAGTTCGTTGTGTTGTGCTATAGAGGGATTCGGCTCCAAACATTTGAGTGTCAAATTGAGCAAGATTAGATCGGAAAGCTTTGATTTGTTGCGGGTAAATAGATTCCAAGGTTGCAATTTTCAAACCTTCCAACTTCCCCAGCTGCCATTCACGGAGATTAGGGACACTTTCTAAAGGACAGGGTGTCTTGAGTTGACTTTGGATAATATCAGCAGATTTGACCGCTCGAGGTAAATCACTTGAATAAATCTGATTAAAAGGAATTTCCTTGAGATACTGGCCAAGTCGTTTTAGGGTGTCAATGGATTCAGGAAGAAGGGGAGAATCTCCACTAGCACCTTGAAAGCGACCTTCCTGATTCCAGATGGTACGGCCGTGGCGGACAAAGTAGAGTTTCATTCTTGGCTGCCCTCCAAGATATCTGCAAAGTCAGCTTTTACAAAGCTAGCCAAGTCTTGTGGTGCGACGATAATGCTGTGACCAACTTCGCCTGCAGAGACAATCATTTGATCCAAGTCTAGAGCGATCTTATCGATAAAAATGGGATAATTGTGTTTCTGACGAATTCCGACGGGATTATTGGCTCCATGAATATAACCTGTTGTTTTTTCCAAGTCCTTTTGTGGAATCATGCTCACTTTTTTATTGCCAGAAATTTTAGCTAGTTTCTTTTCAGATAAGTGTTGAGTGATGGGAACAATTCCGATAATCGGTCCGGTCTTATCTCCTAAAAGAGCTAAGGTTTTGAAAATCTGATCTCGTTCATAAGCTTGAGGCAGTTCTCCTTCCAGGGCATTGATTTGAATCCCTTGATGTGAGATACCTGCTTTAGACAGGATTTGTTCCACCAATGTTTTTTTGATTTTAACTTTTTTTGCCATTATTTATACTTATCCTCCAATTGGCTCATCCAAATACCAAGCCAGATTCCCAAGGCAAAGAAGAAGGCGATGATGACATAACCAACAAGAGAAAGGCCTGTGTATTGGATGCTTTCAGCGTTTCCTGCATTCGGAATCAAGATCAAAAGAGTACTTGATAGGACGATACCGATGATGAAATGATAGACGCGTGAGTGATAGTTGTTTAAGGCATAATCCATCAATTTTGAAAAAATGATGAGAGTTGCACCTGCCCCGATTCCAATCGGGAAGAAGGTTCCCAAGAGGTCAAAGGTTTTAAAACCAGTCAACATAGGAGCATAGAGACCCAAAATCAAAAGGAGATTTGATGGACTGAGGCCAGGAACTAATACGCCAAGAGCCAGCAGTGCACCAGCTAGGACGAAATTAAGAAAGCTGGCACTTAAGGTTCCAACAACAAAATTTAAGGCATAGAGACCTAGTCCAGAAATGATAAAGGTTGCCCAGAACCAAGCTAAATCAATCTTGTCTCGGTCAGATTCTCGAGTTGATTCTTTGAGAAGGCTAGGAACTGTACCAATGATGGCACCTGCAAAGCTCCATAAGACAAAGACCTGATAATTTTCAAGCAGGTATTCAATCGGGTAGGAAAATAAGCCGATTCCCAGAAGCATACCGAAGGCAACTGGAATAAAGTACAAAACATTTTCTTTAAAGTCCTTAAAGGGATGGGCCAGAAAGCCAATCATTCGTTCATAAATTCCTAAGATTGCTGCTAGAACCCCTCCGGAAATTCCCGGTAAGATAAATCCAAGAGCAATGACAATCCCTTTAATAACACGTGCTAACCATGAGAGCATATTGTTCCTCCAACTATTTCTATTTCAAAAAATCCTTACTATATTGTATCACAATCAAACACAAAAAGAAAAAGCAAATGATAAACAAATGCTTTTAAGGTTTTAAAAAGATTTTTCTAAAGGTTTCTTCTTTGTTTTTTAAGGAAGAAATGACGTTGATGTCCAAATCGTGGTCAAAGCCAGCAATTTTTCCTTTAGATGTGTACTGGTGGATGTCGTAATCTAAATCAGTTTTTGGAGTTGCCTCGTAAAATCCTGAGTCAGAACCATAGGAAGGAATCCAAACAGAGGTAAACTTGTCTGTATCAATACTGTGTTCTTCCATGAAGTAGACCCCGACGTAGATTCCGATATTTTTAGCACCTAGTGATTCTAGTTTTGCTCGAAAGGCTTCAACACCTTCGTTCATATTGGACATGGTTTTATCTTCCACGTCTAGCCAATAGTAACTAGGGCTGTATGGCGATGAAGCGTTATAAAAAACTTCAGCAGCCTTTTCCATTTCTTGGACACTTTTTCCAGCTACAAAGGCATAGACACCAACTGGGACATTTCGTTTTTGAAACTCGGTAATATGGGTTTTAAAGGCCTTATCTACCCCATTAACAAAGGAAGCATCGTTTTCTTTTAAAGACTGAGCGCCACTATGTACACGAACGATAGCTCCAGAAATGTTTTGGGACAGAGTATCGTAATTTATTTCCTCAGGACGTTGCCAACCAGAAACATCAATTACCGGTTTATCTATATTGTGTAGCGCTTGCGTTTCTACTTGCGCGATATTTGACTTTGTTTTTACAGGATGGTCCTCAAAACGAGGGCGATTCAGGATTAAAATGAAAATCATAATCCCAAAAAAACCAAATAAAATAAGCGGATTAATTTTCTTTCTCATATCTCATAATTTTACCTTAAAAATGAAAAAAAATCAAAAAAAATACTCAAAAAATGGGTTAAGAAAGGACTTTAGAGCATTTTTTCATTCAAGAGCGCGGAATGATTTGAAATATGGTATAATAAAAGGGAATTTCTAGAGAAAAGAGAAGATTATGTCAAATTATGCCATTATTTTAGCAGCGGGTAAAGGGACTCGCATGAAATCTGATTTGCCAAAAGTTTTGCACAAGGTTGCGGGTATTTCTATGTTGGAACATGTTTTCCGTAGTGTAGGAGCTATCCAACCTGAAAAGACAGTAACAGTTGTAGGACACAAGGCGGAATTGGTTGAAGAGGTCTTGGCTGGACAGACAGAATTTGTGACTCAATCTGAACAGTTAGGTACCGGTCATGCAGTTATGATGACAGAGCCTATCCTAGAAGGTTTGTCAGGTCACACCTTGGTCATTGCAGGGGATACTCCTTTAATCACAGGTGAAAGCTTGAAAAACTTGATTGATTTCCACATCAATCATAAGAATGTAGCCACTATCTTGACTGCTGAAACAGATAATCCTTTCGGCTATGGCCGAATTGTTCGTAATGACAATGCTGAAGTTCTTCGTATTGTTGAGCAAAAGGATGCTACAGATTTTGAAAAGCAAATCAAGGAAATCAACACTGGAACATATGTTTTTGATAACGAGCGTTTGTTTGAGGCTTTGAAAAATATCAATACCAATAACGCTCAAGGCGAATACTATATTACAGATGTCATTGGCATTTTCCGTGAAGCTGGTGAAAAAGTCGGTGCTTATACATTAAAAGATTTTGATGAAAGTCTTGGGGTAAATGACCGTGTGGCACTTGCGACTGCTGAGTCGGTTATGCGTTGTCGCATCAATCGTCAACACATGGTCAATGGCGTTAGCTTTGTTAATCCAGAAGCAACTTATATCGATATTGATGTTGAGATTGCTCCTGAAGTTCAAATCGAAGCCAATGTTACCTTGAAAGGGCACACGAGAATTGGTGCTGAGACTGTTTTGACAAACGGTACTTATGTAGTGGATAGCACTATCGGAGCAGGAGTTGTCATTACCAACTCTATGATTGAGGAAAGCAGTGTTGCAGATGGTGTGACTGTCGGACCTTACGCCCACATTCGTCCAGGTTCAAGTCTAGCTTCCCAAGTCCATATTGGAAACTTTGTTGAAGTTAAAGGCTCTTCTATTGGAGAGAATACCAAGGCTGGACATTTGACTTATATCGGCAACTGTGAAGTGGGTAGCAAGGTTAATTTTGGTGCAGGAACTATTACAGTTAACTATGATGGTAAAAACAAATACAAGACAGTCATCGGTAACAATGTCTTTGTTGGTTCAAATTCAACCATTATTGCCCCAGTTGAGTTAGGTGACAATTCCCTCGTTGGTGCGGGTTCAACTATTACCAAAGACGTTCCAGCGGATGCGATTGCTATTGGTCGTGGTCGTCAGGTCAATAAAGATGAATATGCGACACGCCTTCCTCATCATCCTAATAATCAGTAGGAGACTATCATGGAATTTGAAGAAAAAACGCTTAGCCGAAAAGAAATCTATCAAGGACCAATATTTAAACTGGTCCAAGATCAGGTTGAATTACCAGAAGGCAAGGGAACTGCCCAACGTGATTTGATTTTCCATAATGGAGCTGTCTGTGTTTTAGCCGTAACGGATGAACAAAAACTCATCTTGGTCAAGCAGTATCGCAAAGCTATTGAGACTGTCTCTTACGAAATTCCAGCCGGAAAGTTGGAAGTAGGAGAAAACACAGACCCTGTCGCAGCAGCCCTGCGTGAATTAGAGGAAGAAACAGCCTATACAGGGAACTTAGAACTCTTGTACGATTTTTACTCAGCCATTGGCTTTTGTAATGAAAAGTTAAAACTATACCTAGCAAGCGATTTGACAAAGGTGGAAAATCCGCGTCCGCAGGATGAGGATGAGACCTTGGAAGTCCTTGAAGTGAGCTTAGAAGAAGCCAAGGAATTAATCCAATCAGGTCACATCTGTGATGCCAAGACAATTATGGCTGTTCAATACTGGGAATTGCACAAAAAATAGAGGAGGTCAGTATGGGTAAACCTTTATTAACGGATGAAATAATCGAAAGAGCTAATAGAGGCGAAAAAATTTCAGGTCCTCCTTTGCTAGATGATGAGGAGACTAAGATTTTACCAACCTCTTCTTCCCGTTTTGGTTATGCCAATCCTAAGGATCATGGATTTAGTCAGGAAACCTTGAAGATTCAGGTCGAACCGTCTATTCATAAAAGCCGTCGCATTGAAAATACCAAGAGAAATATCTTCAATTCTAAACTGAATAAAATCTTATTTGTAGTCATCTTTCTCTTAATTTTGCTTGTCTTAGCAATGAAACTTTTGTAATATAAAAGGAATTGAAATGAAAATAGGAATTATTGCGGCTATGCCAGAAGAACTGGCTTATCTGGTCCAGCATTTAGACAATGCCCAGGAGCAAGTTGTTTTAGGTAATACCTATCACACAGGAACCATTGCCTCTCATGAAGTCGTTCTTGTAGAAAGTGGAATTGGTAAGGTCATGTCTGCTATGAGTGTGGCGATTTTGGCTGATCATTTCCAAGTGGATGCTCTAATTAATACGGGATCAGCTGGGGCAGTAGCAGAGGGTATCGCTGTTGGGGATGTCGTGATTGCTGACAAATTAGCCTATCATGATGTGGATGTCACAGCTTTTGGTTATGCTTATGGACAAATGGCACAACAACCGCTTTATTTCGAATCAGATAAAATCTTTGTTGCCAAAATTCAAGAGAGTCTATCTCAATTGGACCAGAACTGGCATCTTGGTTTGATTGCTACAGGAGATAGTTTTGTTGCAGGAAATGACAAGATAGAAGCGATTAAGTCCCATTTCCCAGATGTTTTGGCTGTTGAGATGGAGGGGGCAGCTATTGCTCAGGCAGCGCATGCTCTTAATCTTCCAGTCTTAGTCATCCGAGCTATGAGTGACAATGCAAATCATGAAGCAAACATCTCTTTTGATGAGTTTATTATCGAAGCTGGACGTCGCTCTGCCCAAGTCTTGTTAGCCTTTTTGAAGGCTTTAGATTAAGCGGAAATTTGACAGTTTTTCTAGCTTATGATAAGATTTAAGTAAAGAAAAGCTAGAAAACGTTTCAGAGGATATTATGAGTATTGAAATGACCGTCAGTGAGATTGCAGAGGTCTTAGGATTATCTCGCCAAGCAATCAATAACCGTGTCAAAGAATTACCAGAAGAAGACACAGATAAAAATGACAAAGGGGTAACAGTCGTTACCAGAAGTGGCTTGATTAAGCTAGAAGAAATCTATAAAAAAACGATTTTTGAAGATGAGCCTGTCAGTGAAGATGTCAAGCAACGTGAACTGATGGAGATTCTAGTGGATGAGAAGAATGCAGAAATTCTTCGTCTCTATGAACAATTAAAAGCCAAGGATCGTCAGTTATCAGAAAAAGATGAGCAGATGCGCATCAAAGATCGTCAGATTGCTGAGAAAGATAAACAACTAGATCAGCAGCAACAATTGACCCTTCAAGCCATGAAGGATCAAGAAAATCTTAAGCTAGAGCTGGACCAAGCAAAAGAAGAAGTCCAATCCACTAAGAAAGGCTTTTTTGCTCGTTTATTTGGAGGATAATCAAGGAGCTGTTTAGGTTAAATGCTAACCTGATGGCTTCTTTTGTTTCTAAATAGTATAGTTGCTCAAGTAATACTCAATGAAAATCAAAGAGCAAACTAGGAAACTAGCCGTAGGCTGTACTTGAGTACGGCAAGGCGACGTTGACGTGGTTTGAATTAGTATAAAATAACAGTATAGGAGAGGTATAGAATGGAACGATTAGAAGATTACATTGCTTTCGATTTAGAATTTAATCAGCATGAAGGGCAAACACACTTGATTCAAGTATCGGCAGTGCGTTTTAGAGATGGTCAGGAAATCGCTGCCTATGATTCATATGTCCATACTAGTGTGCCTCTAAAGAGTTTTATCAATGGTTTGACAGGGATTACAGCTGAGACATTAAAAGATGCCCCTCCAGTGGAGAAAGTTATAAAAGATTTCCAAGAGTTTGTGGGTTCTTTACCCATGGTTGGCTACAATGCTGCTAAAAGTGATTTGCCTATTCTAGCAGAGCATGGTTTAGACTACAGCCTGCAGTATAAGGTGGACTTGTATGATGAAGCCTTTGAACGTCGTAGTTCAGATTTACACGGTATTGCCAATCTCAAATTGCAAACTGTTGCCTCATTTCTTGGATTTCAAGGTCAGTCTCATAATAGCTTAGAGGATGCTCGTATGACAGCGCGTGTTTACGAGTCCTTTCTAGAGTCGGATCAAGCTAGAGAATTGTTAGGGGCAGAAAGTAGCCTATCGAACAATCCTTTTGGAGGCTTAGACTTGTCTCAATTATTTGATTAGGAGTGCCTATGAAACCTGAAAAACCTAAAAATCTAGGTTTTAAGCAGATATACTTTAATCTAGATAAAATACTCTTTCTCTTTTTCTTGACTTTCATGATGATTGAGTTTGTCTGGTTACCGTCAAATTCTTGGATTGCTGGACTTTTGCTCCGTCAGACAGGTTATCTCTTTCTATCTTACAACAATATTTTTGCCATTATAAAGGGTTCGCCATTTGTTAGTATTGCTTTATTTATTCTGGTAATCGTTAATTTACTGATCGCCTATTACCAGATAGGACTTCTCTTTATCGGAGCCCGGCACCTACTCTATCATGAAAAGAGAACTTTGCTGGAGTACAGTCGTAAGGTCTTTCGCCAAAGTTTCTTGTTTATGAAGCAAGTGACGCTTTCCAAGATAGCCTTTATCTTCTTTTATGTCATGATGCTCTTTCCATTGATTCGAAAGATTTTAAAGATTTACTACCTCAATAAAATTGTCATTCCAGACTTTATCGTTGATTATGTGGAAGACAAGTATTGGCTAGTAGGTATAGTGGTTACTATTCTGGCTTTACTTCTATTTTACATTTCAGTGCGTTTCATGTTTGCTCTACCTCAGCTTTTATTTGAGAAAAAAACAGTCAAAGAAGCAGTCAGATACAGTCTAGAGAAGACAAAAAAGCACTCCTGGTTTTATACTTGGAACTTGCTTTGGATTGTCGTCAAAACCTACCTATTTTTCATTCTTTTATTGATTCCAATCTTGGCAAGTCAGGCACTGATGGATGGTTTGACCCATAAGGAATCTCTTGTGCTGGGAATTATCAACTTTGTTTTAATCAAGAATTTCCACTATATGGCCTTGACTTACTTTCTCATTAAGTTTGTTTCCTTCTTAACAGGAGAAGAATTAGAAATCACACCAAGGAGAAAGAAAGACCACTGGATGAGATGGGGAGTGATGGGATGTGCTGCTATCTTTTTCGCTCTTGAGGGTTATGTTTATTTAGAAGCTCCAGTTGCTAATAAACCTTTGATTATCTCTCACAGGGGAGTATCTAATAAGAATGGTGTGCAAAATACCGTCCAATCACTAGAAAAAACCGCTCAGTTATCTCCAGACTTCGTTGAGACGGATGTTCAGGAAACAAAAGATGGCCAGTTTGTCATGATGCATGATGCCAATATCAAGAATTTGACAGGAGTTAATGCCAAACCTCAGGATTTAACCTTGGAGGAATTGACCAAACTCGATATTTCAGAAAATGGTTATCATAGCAAGGTGTCTAGTTTTGATGACTATCTCAATAAAGCTAATGAATTACATCAAAAACTCCTTATTGAGATTAAAACCAGTCGAAAAGATAGCCCAGATATGATGAAACGATTTATGGAAAAATATGGAACAGTTCTTAAGCAGAATGGTCACCAAATGCAGTCTTTGGATTATCATGTGATTGACCAGGTACTAGCTTACGATTCTCAAATTCCAGTCTATTTCATCCTACCTTATAATAGTATTTTTCCAAGAACCAAGGCAACAGGTTATACTATGGAGTATTCAACTTTGGATGAAAATTTTGTCAACAAGCTTTGGAATACCGATCAGAAATTGTACGTTTGGACCATCAATAGTTCAGAGTCCTTTGATAAATCTGTTCATTTAGGTGCAGACGGCATGATAACGGATGACTTGGAAATGATTCAAGATCAGGTTACTATTGCCCAAGAAGACCCAGAGTATACGGATTTACTGTTCAAACAAGCCATGGAATTCTTTAATTTTTAGTAATCAAAAGGAGGAACAGTTGTTCCTCCCATGATAGGCAAGTATTCTCTTGAATGCTTGTTTTTCTTATGCTTAGAATGGCAATTTTCCAGCGAAAGCCCCCAATTTTTTCTTGGTAGTTTCATCGATTTGTTCAAGAGCAGAGTTGATGGCTTGAACAGTCATATCTGAAAGAGTTTCAAGGTCTTCAGGGTCAACGACAGCTGGATTAAAGTCAATGCTGACAACTTTCTTATCTCCAGTTAAGGTCGCTTGAACAAGGTCTTGAGCAGATTTACCAACAAATTGCATAGCAGCAAGTTCTGCTTGACTTTGTTCCATCTGTTTTTGAAGTTTTTGTGCTTGACGCATCATGTTTTGCATGTTCATCATGGTGATTTACAGTTTCCTTTTATCTTATTTTCCTTTTTATTTTATCAATTTTGATGTTAAAAGTCTAATCTTTTTTTAGAGTGAATTCATCAAGTATTGATGGGGATGTAGATGGAATAAAAATATAGGATAGATATTCTAAGAGCATAAGAATATTTATCCTATATGTGTTTATGAAAAGTTGCTAGATATTTTATGAGCTCGTTTAAGGGTTTACTAACACTATTCTACTTTGTAGAAAAATCCCTCAGTACTACCATTGATAAGTTGTTGTCCAATCCATAAGCGGTCTTGTGTGATATCAGATGAGTCGGTATAGCCATTATCTGTAGAAGAGGTGACAGACATAGTTATAGGGATTCCTGCTGGTAAAAAGGCAATAGCTGCACCAGCACCTCCATCTTTAGAAACAGAATTTGCCTTAAGATAGTGGTCAATTTCTTTAGCATCTTCAATTGAAATTTTGGACTTATCACTTACTAAACCATTTTTGTCGAAAGTAAATTCAATACCTGAACGATTCCTCCAAGTTCCTGAGACACTAGAAAAATCCCCATTTTGAATTGCAGAAATATCCATCCCTTTGATTTCTGACGGAAGGCTAGTTTCTCCATTTATGAGACTTGTGACAGACTTCCAAGAGAAAGATCTTATATCAAGGGAAGGTGGTTTTGTCCCCAGTCCCTCTTCTGTATCTGATTCGCTAATTAACTCTAACCGTGTTCCATCCTGATTTAACTTGTATAGTTTAACTTGGATTTGATTAGTAGATACACGGGTAGATAATTGGAAATAGCCATTTTCTAAAGGATTAAAATGTACTCGCTCTCCAATAAAGTCCAGATTGTTTTCTGCATTGGTCAGTCGAATAACTTCGTCATTTTTAAGAGTTCGAATATCTAATAAATCGTAATAGTTAGAATCCATTTTTAGGGCAATCAAAAGTTCGTCCGTACCGTCTTGGTCTAAATCATACAAGCTATACTGTAATCCAGAATATTCTTTAGGATAAGTATTTTTTAAGTTTGCTTTTGAATTGACCTCTGTATGTGAAGCTGGTGAACCATCTAATACTTTGGCATATTCTTTAAGGATAGGATTGTACAGGGTGTAGTCAGTTTGCTTTTCTTCCGATGTGGAAGAAGTGGAACTAGTACTTGAGGCAATCGCTTCAGAACTTGTTGCAGAAGTATTTTCACTCTGATGTTGGCAAGCCGTTAAAATAGAGATAGCTAAAATACTAATACTGAATAGAAATAATTTTTTCATATGTTTAATCTTGCAATTCTAAACCTTGAGCATCTTGGTGCCATTTGCTACCAGTTTTGGACGTTAAAACTTGAATAGTAATTATAATATTCCAAATTGCATTTGCTAGTAAAACAAATGGCAATAAAATAGGAATGAAAGCTAGCAGAGTTATACCGATACGCTTGTATCCTTGTTTGGAATTTCCGATGTAAAAATCGTATCCACCAAGTGCTCCTAAAAATAGGGCAAATAAGGCTGCGGCCAGTTTAGATTTATCACTCACTCCATTTGAATGTTGGCTAGAGCTAGCTGGAGATGTGTTATCTATTTTTGAAACAATATACTCATCACCGTTTTGATAAAATTCTACGTAATCACCTACTTGTGGTTCAAAACCAAAACTTTTTCTTGAAATTGCAGTAAATTGGCCATTATCACCTTTTCCAACATAAACTGTTTCATCTTCAATTTTTATAACTTTGTTCATATAATTGTCTCCTTAATCTATTTCTATTGTATGTTAGACCCACTCACCGTTGTAATTGACACGGTAGCCATCAGGTGTTGTCGTATTGATTGCTAGTGCACCAGAGCTATAAGCATAGTACCATTTACCAGATACCTTCATCCAGCCAGTTTTCATAGCGCCTGAGTCTTGAAGATAGTACCAGCTACCGTTATCTTTGACCCAACCTGTCTTCATCGCACCTGAACCGTCGAGATAGTACCAGCTACCGTCTTTTACCCAGCCAGTTTGCATCCAGCCAGAGTTGTCAAAACGATACCAAACACCATTGATTTTTTCCCAGCCATTAGTTGTATAGGAACCGTCGGCGTGTTTGTACCACCAACGAGAACCAGATTGTAGCCAACTACCTGAGATATTAGAATTCGAACCTGATTGAGTTGTTGTGTTAGTATTTGAATTTGTAGAAGGATTTCCGATAGTCACATCTTTTCTAACTTTAAAGACACGTTTTCTTGTATCAGTTAAGTCATCGTAAGGCGAACCAGCTTCTCCAGACATCTCCAAAATATATGTTCCATCTGGAAATTGTTCTGAAACAAAAATATCACCTTTAAATTGATTGCTATAAAATAAAGGTTGTAAAAATTGATCACTGACATCTTTAGTTAAGCCACTAAAAATGACAGCATCGTGACTTTGGTACACAATTTTTCCGGTCGCTTTATCAATCAAAGTAACATTTCCCTTAGCAGCCTTATCACCTCCGTGTTGTAGTGGCTCTGAAAGTCTGCCTTCGAAGCTAAGTCCAAAATAATCAATTTCAACTTTTGTAATTGTTGCCTCTATTTGTTTTTCAGTACTCGTCTTCTCGCTAGCTGATACTTGATTAGCTGTGATGACTCCAGTGCCAAGAAGTGATAGAGCTGAGATAGTTGCAAGTGTGAATTTTTTAGTTTGTTTGTGCATTCATTTAATACTCCCTATTTTTATTTGTTGTAAAGTAATCAGTTTGTCCAAAAACCTAGACTTTTTTGGACAAACTTGATAAAATTGAAGTGTAATAATAATCGGTCAAAATGCTTGATTTTAGAACATTTTTTCTAACGAAAACGGTTCTAAAAGAGAATGTATTTCCTGTCCAAAAAATCCTAGGTTTTTTGACAAGAACTATGAATTTTTTATCCAATTATGAAAGGTGCTTTTTGATACTCCTAAGATGTCTGCACCTTCTCGTAAGGTTATTTCTTTTTTCTTATATTGAGCTATCACATTAGGGAGATTATTTGGGACAACTAATTTTGGTCTACCGAATTTCTTCCCTTTTTTCTTTGCCTCTCGTATTCCTTCCATTTGTCTTTGTTTGATTTGTTCTCTTTCAAACTGTGCCACATAAGACAGAACTTGTAAAACGATATCGGAGATTAGTTTTCCTGTGATATTATCATTGCTATTCTTTGTGTTTAATAAGGGGAAATCTAAAACAGTTATATTTACTTTCTTTTTCTTAGTAATTGCTTGCCATTGTTCTAAAATTTCATCATAGTTTCTTCCCAATCTATCAATTGATTTAATAACCAATTCATCATTCTCTTTCAAGGTAGTTAATAATTTTTGATATTCTATTCTGTCAAAATCTTTTCCTGAAACGTAATCAATAAAAATATTCTCTTTTGCTAATTTATTTTCTACCAAGGCTGAAAATTGTCTATCGATATTTTGTTCTCTTGTAGATACTCGAACATAACCGTAACGCATAAGGCTACCACCTATCTTTTTATCTCTATTTTAGACGAAAAGAAAACTACCGCCCATAATGAGTGGTAGTTTGGTGTACTCTTTGCTACTGTATTTTTTTGCCAAGATTTTGTCTTGGATGCGTGAATAGTAGTGTTGGATAAAAAATCTTAAGGGCTTAAAATCCTTTTAAACCAACCTTTTTGATGTTTACAAAAATTAAAAACAGTATGTTCAATTTTTGCATGTTCATCATGGTGATTTATAGTTTCCTTTTATCTTATTTTCATTTTTATTTTATCAATTTTGGGGTTAAAAGTCTATTGTTAGTATAAATCCCCTAACATTAAATTACCGAAGAGATTTTCGAAGAGTACGAGTCTGGAACATGGAAACAGCAGTTGATTTCAAGAAACAAAAAAGAACAGCCGAAGCTGTCTTTTTATCATTATTTGAGACCGTATTTTTTGTTGAAACGATCCACGCGTCCATCTGCTTGAGTGAACTTTTGACGTCCAGTGTAGAATGGGTGTGAGTCTGATGAAATTTCCACACGGATCAATGGGTAAGTTTCGCCTTCGAACTCAACTGTTTCGTTAGAGCGTTTTGTTGAACCGCTAAGGAATTGGTAACCAGTAGTTGTGTCCATGAAGACAACTGGGCGATATTCTGGATGGATATCTTTTTTCATTTTGCAATATTTCCTTTCTGCCATGGTCTCTTTGCGAGCCATAGATTGTTACCATACTAGTCTATCAGATTCTAAAAAGTTTGGCAAGTATTTTATCAGTTTTTAAGCAAGTTTTTTAACTTTTGGTAGATGATTTCGTTTTCTTCTAAACTATAGGAATTAGCACCGCTTGCTAGAGGGTGGCCTCCACCATCATGTTCTTTGGCAATTTCATTGATAGGATGGATTTTACTGCGTAAGCGAACTCGGTAGTGGCCATCAGCCTGCTCCACAAAAATTCCCCAGAGACTAACACTGTCAATGCGTCCAGGTGCGCCTACAATGGCTGCAGTTTCCGCGTCGGTGACATTGAATCGTTTTAAGATTTCCTGACTCAGAATCACGCGAGCTGCGCCATTTTCATCCACTTCCAGATGATCGTAGATATAGCCTTGAAGTTTAGCAATTTTGTAACTCATAGTGTCCATTTTGCGAGTGAGAGCCGCAAAGTCAAAGTTCTGTTCTCTTAGAGAGGCAGCCAGACGGAGGGTCCGTGCAGTGGTAGAAGGGTAGAGGAAGCGACCTGTATCCCCAATAATTCCTGCAAAGAGCAATTCAGCAGCTCGATCTGACAAGGCCAGTTGGGTTGTTTGGGCAAATAGGGTAATCATCTCACTAGCGCTGCTTGAACTAGTATCGACCCAAGACAGGTCACCGTATACATCATCATTTGGATGGTGGTCAATCTTAATGAGAAAATCACCTTGACTATAGCGCTTATCATCAATACGAGCAGTATTCGCCGTATCACAAACGATGACAAGGGAACCTTGGTAAGCACTGTCTTCAACAGAATCCATTTCCGCCATCCAAGTTAGAGTTGGTTCATCAAAACCAACGGCTTTGATGGTTTTTTCTGGGAAATGATGTTTGAGAAGAGCTTTCAATCCCACCTGACTTCCCAAGGCATCTGGGTCTGGTTTCATATGACGATGAATGATAATCGTGTCGTATTCTTTGATTTTTTCTAAAATTTGATGGCAAATTTCCATAAATAACCTCAATTCTTTCTCATTTCATTGTAGCACAAGAATTTTTATTTTTAAAATGAAAAAGATGTGATATAATGGAGAAAGATAAATTGAGGAGGACGATATGGCATTAGCAAAAATTGTATTTGCCAGTATGACCGGTAATACCGAAGAAATTGCAGATATTGTAGCAGACAAATTACGTGACTTGGGCTTGGATGTCGATGTTGATGAATGTACAACTGTTGACGCTTCAGACTTCTTGGAAGCAGACATCGCTATCGTTGCGACCTATACTTATGGTGATGGAGAATTGCCAGATGAGATGATGGACTTCTACGAAGACCTAGCTGACCTCAACTTGAATGGCAAAATCTACGGAGTGGTCGGCTCAGGAGATACCTTCTACGATGAATTCTGTAAGGCTGTCGATGACTTTGACCGCGTTTTTGTAGCGACAGGGGCAGAAAAAGGTTCAGAGTGTGTCAAAGTTGATCTCTCTGCTGAGGAAGAAGATATTGAACGCTTAGAACAATTCGCAGAAGAATTGGCTGCTAAAGTAGGATAAGCATAAACGTGCGCTGATGTAATCAATCAGTGCATTTTTCTTATCGTGAGTTGGGATTTTACTAGCCTAATTGGTGGCTTTTTGATACAATAATTCAAATAAAGGAGGAGACTGTATGGATTTAGATATTATTCGTCAAGAAATTGATCAAATAGACGACCAAATCGTCAAGCTCTTAGAAGAACGAATGCATTTGGTTGAGGGTGTAGTTGCTTATAAGAAGGCTTCAGGGAAACCGATTTTAGATACTAAGAGAGAAGCGGTTATTTTTGAAAAGGTTAGAAGTCGTGTAGGAGATAAGCGCTATCAGGAAACTATTGTCGCGACTTTTTCGGACATACTCAAACGTTCGCGTGATTATCAGGATCAAAATATCAAATGAAAAAAGAACAATTTTATCCGCTAGGGATTTTTCTAGCTGCTATGTTGGGCGGACTGGTTCGCTACCTGTTTTCTACTTGGTTACCAGCCAGTCCAGATTTCCCTTGGGGCACTCTCTTTGTCAACTATCTGGGAATTTTCTGCCTGGTGTATCTTGTTAAGGGCTATTTAGTCTATAAGGGAACCAGTAAAGGCGTTATTTTAGCACTGGGGACGGGCTTTTGTGGAGGTTTAACAACCTTTTCTAGTCTCATGCTTGATGCTGTGAAACTGCTTGATACAGGGCGTTATCTTAGTTTAGTCCTGTATTTGCTTTTGAGCATCGGTGGAGGACTGCTTTTAGCTTACTATTTAGGGAGGAAGAAATGGTAATCGTCTATCTTGCAATTGCTTGTGGCTTAGGAGCCCTAGTACGGTATTTCTTTTCCCACTATAATCAAGCTTCTAAATTGCCAGTTGGAACGCTCATAGCCAATCTTCTAGGTTGTTTTTTGATTGGATTATTCTACAATCATGTGGAGTCTAAGGAAGTCTATGCTATTCTGGCAACAGGATTTTGTGGCGGTTTAACAACCTTCTCTACCTTGAATGACGAACTCCAAAGACTGTTAAGTGATAAGAAGGTATTTTATTCTTATTTAGCTTTGACCTACCTAGGTGGTTTGATTGCGATTTTTTTAGGAATTCTGCTATAAATTTCTTTACTTTTTTGTGGAAATTTGGTAAACTGTATCTTGTGTGTAATGGACGCACAAAAATACAGTTTATCCGCTGAGGAAGGTTCCTCAAGATTGACAAAGATAGGAGAATAAAATGAATCCATTAATCCAAAGCTTGACTGAAGGACAACTTCGTACAGATATCCCATCATTCCGTCCTGGTGACACTGTTCGTGTACACGCGAAAGTTGTCGAAGGTAACCGTGAACGTATCCAGATTTTTGAAGGTGTTGTTATCGCACGTAAAGGTGCTGGTATCTCAGAAAACTACACAGTTCGTAAAATCTCTAACGGTGTAGGTGTTGAGCGTATCTTCCCAATCCACACTCCACGTGTTGAAAAAATCGAAGTTGTTCGTTACGGTAAAGTACGTCGTGCGAAATTGTACTACTTGCGTGCTCTTCAAGGTAAAGCAGCTCGTATCAAAGAAATCCGTCGTTAATTCGACTAAAAAACTCTGCTTTTTCAGCAGAGTTTTTATCTAGCTCCCTTAGTTCAATGGATATAACAACTCCCTCCTAAGGAGTAGTTGCAGGTTCGATTCCTGCAGGGGGCATTTTTAGTAATGTAAAGAAAGACAAAGAAAATTCAAAATGTTTATTTAAAGGCAATTATCACAAGTTCATTTTTAAAAATAATTTAGTATTTTGGTCAATGACTATAGAATAAAATGGATCATGAAAATGTCTTTGATTTATAGTAGTGTTAAAAAAGGACTTCCTTTATTGGAATGTCCTTATTTTTATTATGGAATTGACAAATGATGTTAAGGTTCAGATCTATGAACTCAGAAAGTAAGTACAAATCTTTAAACAGCTTTCAAAAAGATTTGGTATGGATGTTTCTGGCTAAGGTATGTGACAAGGTGAATTGATTGTTATGAAATAGAGAGCTTAAAAAATGGGGAAAATCGTTATTATTCCCCTGAATTTGATATGTTGTACAAGACTATTTCTGGTCTGTTAAATATATCAATAACAAAATTTAAACATGATAGTCTAATATCTAATCCATTTAAAGTGAATACGTTTATCAATCGTTTGAGTAAGAAAATCTCAAAAGAAGAAGGGATAGGTTTTCAAAGGTAACATATCTAGTCATTGCTTATATATAATTTGTATCTTTTGGTTTATTAATTTGTATTTAAAATTTAATCATGTTACAATTGAAATTGAAATCGAATAGAAAAGGAAAATGCAAACGTGGGTACACTATTAGCAACAAGATTAAAAAATAGACGAAAAGAATTAAAAATGTCTCAGCGAGAATTGGCTGAGGGGATATGTAAACAGGGACAGATTAGTCGATTAGAGAATGGAGAATTTACTCCAGGAGCAGACTTTTTATATGCTCTGTCCAAGAAGTTAAAAGTTAGTATGGATTATTTTTTTAATGAGCAAATTGAAGAGGAGATTGACGAGCTATCAGAGTTTAAGAAGTTAGCTCAGACATTTATCACAAATCGAAATTATGAGTCTTTGAAATATATATATGAACTAGAGAGTGTAAAAGTACATCGCTTGTCTTTAGTAGATAAGTTTTATATGGAGTGGATAAAATCTCTTATAGATTTTTATTTCTATGGGCAAAAAGAGGAGGCTGTGGCAAGATTGGAGAAGGTACTGTCTCAGTTAAGTGTACCTGACCTGACCTACCTTCAAGTTTCAAATACTCTATTTAATTTTTATTATGATATTGAAGATTTAGAGAGTTTTAATGAAATTCGAGAAAAGTTAGAGTATCAAGTAAATCAACTCAATTTAAAAACAATCGAAGAATTAAACCTTTCTATTAAATTTAATTATAATGTTTGTCGCTATCTATGGTTGCAGAATAATACTGAAGAAGCTATTACTAAAATCACAGATACGATAAAGCAATGTAAGACGTATAAAACAACATATCTTTTGGCTGATTTGTATGTATTGATGGGAAATGTCAGTAAGAATTTTTCTTCTAAAGTTGCAGTAAAAGATTACTTTGAAACGGCTTATTTCCTATATAAGCTTGAGGACAATATGTCAATGGCTCTTAAAATCGAGCATTACATTGCAGATATAACAGAATAGTAAAGACGATGTTCATAAGCATCGTTTTTTTAATCTAAAAAGATACAAATATGTATTTAACAAAAATAAATAAAGAATATTATAAAAACAATTGACATAATAACATCTAAGTGCTAAAATGAGTGCAAGAAAATATTAGGCTTTTTGTCCATAAAACATCTACAGAAACTTACTATAGACTGAGTGAATGTAAAGAGACTTCAGCCTTTGAAGAATTGAGAGGTAAAATGAATGAATGAATTAGAAGTTAGATTTGAACTCAACGATGAGAGGGATTATAATAATGCTATTTCATATTTAGAAAAATCTTATAAATTTAAGTGTGAAAATAAGCAAGTTGATAAATATTTTAAAACAAAAGGAAGAGAATTTGAAAATGATGAGGTAGGTAGCTTTATCTACAGAATTCGCCAAGAAGATGATAATAGAGCAAGTGTTTTTACAAGAAAAGATACGATAAAACAAGGAATGTGGAGTGAAAGTGAAATAGAGTTAGAATCTGAAAAATTAGAATTTGTAAGGAATATCTTGCAAGATGGATTTTCAAATATTTTCACAATAAGTAAACATAGAAAGACTTATCATGATGCATTAGAAAATAAAACGATTAATCTAGATAAGATTGATGGTCTTGGATTTTATCTTGAGATAGAGATTTTAGGAGATTTTTCAAAAGAAGATTATAATAATTTTTATGAGAAAATGTGCGGAGAGTTCTCGTTTTTAAATTCAAAAATAGAAACAAAGGGCTATGTCCAATTAATGAGAGAAAAAAATGGACGTAATTGAAATTATCAAATAGTCTTGTTGGGATTGTTTACTCAATTGCTGGATTTGGAAGTTTGATAGCAGTAACCTTTCTTTCTACTTTTTTGAATAAGAAGGATGCCTTTATTTTAATGAATATATCAATTGCAACCATCCCACTTGTCATTATGGTGAGTGGAATAGTAGAAAATTGGATATTTTTTGGAATTTGTTATTCAATTTTGAGTGGATTAATTACAATAGCTTCTGTCTCGATTATAACAATACAGCAACAAGAAAGTACTGTGTATAATATTGGAAAGATACTTTCTAGTTCTTTTGTAATAGCTACCATTTTTGCTACTTTTGGAGGAATACTGGCCGCTTATTTTAATTGGCTTTTAAACCCGAGATTAAGTCTAGTTATTTTGGGATTACTAAGTAGTTTATTGGTTATTCTTATAAAGAGTTATGAAAAAAAGCTAACTAAGAAAAGAACTGCAAGATTTATAAAGGAAGATTAGTGGATTAATTATCATTAGAAAAAAGAATATTAATTCGTAGTAAAATAAAAAATTGAAAAAGGTTTTACATAATGTACTACCTTTTTCAGATTTAATAATTATTAAGGGGATAGAACTAGAAACCAAAAATACTGAATTTTAAATTGCAACCCAAAAGTAAGATTTTTTCTGTCTAACTTTTGGGGTCAGTACATTATCTCTAACTTTTGGAGTGCTTTTTCTATATTCAAATTATTTTACAGTACCCATGTACGGATGGCATGGGCAACGCCAGATTCATCATTAGATTTAGTGATGTATTTGGCGATTTTTTTGATATCTGAATTTCCATTTTCCATGACAACTGGGTTACCAACGACTTCCAGCATGGCACGGTCATTTTCTTCGTCCCCGATCGCCATGGTTTCATCTTTGGTCAATCCGATTTTTTCAGCTAGGTGAGTGATGGCTGAACCCTTGTCCACATTCTTTTTAAGGAGTTCGAGGTAGAAAGGAGCAGATTTATTGATGGAGTAGCGTTCGTAAAATTCCGATGGTATCTTTTCAATCGCAGCATCCAGAATCTCAGGTTCATCGATGAACATACATTTGACAATTTCCTTGTCAGCCATTTCTTCAGGAGTGCGGTAGAAAATAGGCATGCTGACGAGGGTTGATTCGTGCACAGTGTATTTTCCGATATTGCGATTGGCAGTATAGATACCGTCCTTGGTAATAGCGTGCATGTGGACGCCGAGCTTGCGACTGAGGAATTCCATATCCAGATAATCCTCATAAGTCAAGGATTCGCTGATAATCTCATGTCCTGTAGCAGTTTCTTGGACAAGGGCACCATTGAAGGTCACAACATAGTCCCCCTCGTCTCTCAACTGCAAGTCGTCCAGAAGTTTGGCAACACCTGCGATAGGCCGGCCAGTTGCAATGACGACTTTGACACCAGCTTCTTTGGCATCTTGGATGGCAGAAAAGACTTCAGGAGTAATCTCCTTTTGGCTATTGACTAGGGTTCCGTCAATATCGACGGCGATTAGTTTAATACTCATAAATTTCCTCTTCTAGTTTTTATTTGGGGTAAAATGGTCGTTCTCAATCAAGTGTAAAAATTGCTGGGTAATGCTTGCGAAGATACTGTTTTGGTCCAACATTTCTTTTGGAAAATAAAAGCGATTATCTCCGTGGCGACTGCCTGCAAGAGATTGGACGATAGGAGACAGGCTAGAGAGTTCGGCCAGTTCTCCATTTTTTTGTAAAATCTCAATCTGTGTCCGTGGATTTTCAGATTCGGGACGATAGATATCATAAGGGAGGTCAAAGTTCTTATGAATGGCAGTATAGTAGTCGGGATCAAAGCCGATATCCTCAACTAATTTTCTCATGCTAGCGAGTTTGTCTTGGTCCTCTTGTGAAAAGGTAATGGATTTAAAGACCTTGCGGTTGACAAAGCGTTGCGACAAATCTGCGAGAATCTTGTCAGGACTGGTCATCCAGAGTTGGAAATAGGTATTCATCACACCATCATCCAGAGCTAGATAGTCAGACAAGGTCACATTTTTTTCAAAGAAAGGCAGGAGATGTGGAGATGTTCGTGCAAAGAAGTCCTTATCTTCTGGATAAAGTTCCTTGGCGCGTTTGAGGAGATTCTGCAGGAGAACTTCCATGGCCCGTGTTGCTGGGTGGAAATAGACCTGCATATACATCTGGTAGCGACTGAGGACATAGTCTTCGATGGCGTGCATGCCATTGCGCTGAAAGGCGATACCATTTTCGACAGGACGAATGACTCGAAGAATCCGAGTCAGGTCAAATTCCCCATAAGAAGCTCCTGTAAAATAGGAGTCGCGCAAGAGATAGTCCATGCGGTCTGCATCAATCTGACTAGAAATGAGTTGAACGACCTGCTTGTTAGGATAGGTATGATCAATAACACTGGCTACCTTTTCTGGGAAATCTGGCGCCACTTGTAGCAGGACTTGGTGAATCTCCGTTTCAGGACTTTGGATAATCTCCTGAGTAATGGCTTCGTGGTCTGTATCAAAGAGATGTTCAAAAGTATGGGAATAGGCACCATGACCAAGGTCATGAAGGAGCGCAGCGGTCATGGTGAGGAGGGATTCGGCAGGATTCCATTCCTCAGTATATTTTTCTTCAAAAATCTCTGTGATGCGACGAGCATTCTCATAGACTCCAAGACAGTGAGAGAAGCGACTGTGTTCTCCACCGTGGAAGGTATAACTGGACGTTCCCAGTTGTTTGATACGACGCAAACGCTGAAATTCTTTTGTATTAATCAAGTTATAGATGATTTGATTATTGACATGGATGTAGTTGTGAACTGGGTCACGGAATACTTTTTCGTTCATATGACCATTATAGCAAAAAGCTAGAGTTTTTGGTAAAATAGTAGGACAAGAGACAAGAAAGAGGACCTGATGTGAAGATTCGGATGCGAAATACGATTCAGTTTGATGAGCAGTTGGAAGTGATTGACCAGCTTTATGACGTGGAAGTGCATGAAAAAGGAGATTATAGCTACCTGCTTTTCTATAATGAGGAAAAGGAAAAAGTGGTTATTAAATTTCATGGTCAAGAACTGGTGATGAGCCGTTTTTCCAATCCCAAGACCATTATGCGCTTTTTAAAGGATAGTGATAGTTTTGCCTATATCCCTACACCTATGGGCATGCAGGAGTTTATCATCCAAACGAGCCATTATCAAGTTGATGGGCAAAAGATACATTTAGGCTATCAACTACAAAATCAAGAGGGACATCCCTTTGCCCGCTATCAATTGGAAATTACTTGGGGCTAGTCTCTTGTCTTTTTCAAATTTAGCTAGCTATCTTCTTGTATTGGCTCCCTAGTGTGGTAGATTAGGCTATTTTTTGGTATAATAAAAGTTATGGAAATTGAAAAAACCAATCGTATGAATGCGCTCTTTGAATTTTATGCGGCGCTTTTGACAGATAAGCAAATGAATTATATCGAGCTCTACTACGCTGATGATTACAGCCTTGCTGAGATTGCCGAGGAGTTTGGTGTCAGTCGTCAGGCTGTATATGACAATATCAAGCGGACAGAAAAGATTCTGGAAGATTATGAGATGAAATTGCACATGTATTCGGACTACATTGTCCGTAGTCAAATTTTTGACCAGATTTTGGAGCGCTATCCCAAGGATGACTTTCTGCAGGAGCAGATAGAAATTTTAACAAGCATTGATAATAGAGAATAAGAGGAAGAAACATGGCATTTGAAAGTTTAACAGAACGTTTGCAGAACGTCTTTAAAAATTTACGTAAAAAAGGAAAAATCTCTGAATCTGATGTCCAAGAGGCAACCAAAGAAATTCGTTTGGCCTTGCTTGAGGCCGACGTTGCCTTGCCTGTTGTAAAGGACTTTATCAAGAAAGTTCGTGAGCGTGCAGTCGGGCATGAGGTCATTGATACACTTAATCCTGCGCAACAGATTATTAAAATCGTTGATGAGGAACTGACAGCCGTTTTAGGTTCTGATACGGCAGAAATTATCAAGTCACCAAAGATTCCTACCATCATCATGATGGTTGGTTTGCAGGGGGCTGGTAAAACAACCTTTGCTGGTAAATTGGCCAACAAACTTAAGAAAGAAGAAAATGCTCGTCCTTTGATGATTGCAGCGGATATTTATCGTCCAGCTGCCATTGATCAGCTGAAGACTTTGGGGCAACAAATTGATGTGCCAGTTTTTGCTCTAGGAACAGAAGTGCCAGCTGTGGAGATTGTACGTCAAGGTTTGGAGCAAGCCCAAGCCAATCATAATGACTATGTCTTGATTGATACGGCAGGTCGTTTGCAGATTGATGAGCTCCTCATGAATGAGCTTCGTGACGTGAAAGCACTGGCTCAACCAAACGAAATTCTGCTCGTCGTTGATGCCATGATTGGTCAAGAAGCGGCCAATGTTGCGCGTGAGTTTAATGCTCAGTTAGAAGTGACTGGGGTCATCCTTACCAAGATTGATGGGGATACTCGTGGTGGTGCGGCTCTATCGGTTCGTCACATCACTGGAAAACCAATCAAGTTCACTGGTACAGGTGAAAAGATTACAGATATCGAAACCTTCCATCCAGACCGTATGTCTAGCCGTATCCTTGGTATGGGGGATATGCTCACTTTGATTGAGAAAGCTTCTCAAGAGTACGATGAGCAAAAAGCCCTTGAAATGGCTGAGAAGATGCGTGAAAACACCTTTGATTTCAATGATTTCATTGATCAGTTGGATCAGGTGCAAAACATGGGCCCAATGGAAGACTTGCTCAAGATGATTCCAGGTATGGCCAATAATCAAGCCCTTCAAAACATGAAGGTGGATGAGCGTCAGATCGCGCGCAAACGTGCCATTGTGTCTTCAATGACACCTGAAGAACGTGAAAATCCAGATTTGTTAAATCCAAGCCGTCGTCGTCGTATCGCTGCAGGTTCTGGAAATAGCTTTGTCGAAGTCAATAAATTCATCAAGGACTTTAATCAGGCCAAACAGCTCATGCAGGGTGTCATGTCTGGAGATATGAACAAGATGATGAAGCAGATGGGGATCAATCCAAACAACCTTCCTAAAAATATGCCAAATATGGGAGGAATGGATATGTCTGCCCTTGAAGGAATGATGGGACAAGGTGGGATGCCTGACTTGTCAGCTCTCGGAGGGGCAGGAATGCCAGATATGAGCCAGATGTTTGGTGGCGGACTCAAAGGTAAAATCGGTGAATTTGCCATGAAACAGTCCATGAAACGTATGGCTAACAAAATGAAAAAAGCGAAGAAGAAACGCAAGTAAGACAAAGGAAGGCCGCAGGGCTTTCCTTTTTTAGAAAGAAGAAAAAGGTCTATTTTGAATCTGCAAAGAATGATATAATAGTAGAAATAGTCTAATAGGGAGGGATTATGGAAATTGATAATCGATCAATTCGTCTTGGAGATGAGCTAAAGAAAGAATTGAAATCAGAGAGTCGAGTCAAAATTGCAGCAGCAACCTTTTCTATGTTTGCTTATCAGCAGTTGAAAGAGGAATTGGAGAATATTGAAGAGTTAAAATTTATTTTTACAAATCCGACTTTTATAACAGATGAAACCAAAACAGATTTCCGTGAATATACGATACCCAAAAAAGAACGAGAACAATCGATTTTTGGTGGAAAGTATGAACTGAAATTGATGAATGAGCTGACCCAAAAAGCGATTGCTCGTGAATGTGCTGATTGGATCCGAAGAAAAGCGCAATTCAAATCGATTAATATTGAAACAGATGAAATGCCAAATGGTATTCGAATTGAAAATTCGGATGATGTAGTGGCAGTAGACCGTTTGAAAAACTTTGATCGCAAAGAATTAGGATATGAAGCTTCTCTATTTAAAACGAGTAGAAACCTCTATCATGCACCACTTAGTTTAAATTATTTAGATGAATTTGATAATCTCTGGGAAGAAGATGATTATTTTCGTGATGTTACAGAAGAGTTTTTGGAGAATTTAAACCTAGCTCATAAAGAACATTCTCCTGAGTTCATTTATTATGTGATGCTATATAATTTATTTAGTGAATTTTTAGAAGATATCAATGAGGATTTTTTACCCAATGAAGGTGTTGGTTATAAAGAAAGTAAGATTTGGGGGCTGTTATATGATTTCCAAAAGGATGCAGTAAAATCGATCATTTCTAAATTAGAAAAATTTAATGGATGTATTCTAGCGGATTCGGTTGGTCTAGGGAAGACTTATACAGCTTTAGCGGTCATGACTTATTATGCTTATCGAGGCAAACGTATTTTAGTACTTTGTCCTAAAAAGTTAGAAAATAACTGGAATATGTATCGTCATGATTATGTAAATAATCCAATTTATGATAGACATTTGCTTTATGACGTGCTTTATCATACAGATCTCAGTAGAGATAAAGGACACTCTAATGGAATTGATTTGTCCTTAAATAATTGGCATACTTATGATCTGGTTGTCATTGATGAGTCTCATAATTTTAGAAATGGTGCTTCTAGCGAAAATGATTTATCTGAGGGGAGAGAAAATCGATACAGCCGTTTAATGAATCGAATCATAAGGTCTGGTGTCCCTACAAAGGTACTCATGCTATCAGCCACACCTGTTAATAATCGCTTTAATGATTTGAAAAATCAAATTGCTCTAGCCTATGAAGGAGATACGGATCAAATTGATAGTAAATTAGAAACAAAATCATCTATAAATGATATTTTCAGAAATGCTCAATCTGCTTATAATAAGTGGGCTGACCTACCTGCAGAAGAGAGAACAACAGATAAACTCTTATCTACATTAGATTTTGATTTCTTTAAAGTACTGGATAGTGTAACGATAGCCAGAAGTAGAAAACATATTCGGGAATTTTATGATAGAAAAGCGATTGGAGAATTTCCACAGCGCTTAAAACCACTTAATTTTGAACCTGATTTAACGGTTTCAAATCTCGGAATTACCTATAAAAAATTATATCACTTACTTGATAAACTCCAGTTGACTATCTATCAACCATCGATACATATTTACCCATCAAAGAGAGCTAAATACGATAAAAGTAAAGAAGGAGTAATGGGGAATTTAACTCAGTTTGGCCGTGAGTCTGGTATCAAAAAACTGATGATGATTAACCTGCTCAAACGTTTAGAAAGTTCTGTTGCAGCTTTTCGATATACTTTAATAGACGTTGTAAAAGATTATGTAGAAAAGACCTTAAAGGCTATCGAGGAATATGAATTGACAGGATTGGATCATTTATCTCTTGATTCTCATCTTGATGAAGATGATTTTGATTTGGAAGATAGTAATCTCGAGTTCTCTATTGGTAAGAAAAATCGTATTGCTTTACAAGATATGGATTATCGTAGTTGGAAGGTCGAGTTAGAACAAGATTTTGCAGTATTGACAGAGCTGGAAAATTTAATCAGTAAAATAACGCCACAAGAAGACCAAAAACTTCAGACTCTTTTTACCTTGATAGATGAGAAACTAACAAATCCAATCAATGATGGTAATAAAAAGTTGATTATTTTCTCCGCATTTGCGACAACAACGAACTACCTTTATAAACATATTAGTCAGTATGTCTTGGATAAGTATGGTCTTTACACTGCTCAGATTTCAGGTACAAAAGGTTTTGCAACAACTTTGGAAACTAAAAATAAAGACCTCAATTCTTTATTAACTTATTTCTCTCCTAAATCAAAATCTCGTGATGTTTTGTTTCCTGGTGATGAGAGTGAGATCGATCTTTTAATTGCAACAGATGTGATTTCCGAAGGTCAAAACTTGCAAGATGCAGATATGATGATCAATTACGATATCCACTGGAATCCTGTCCGTATTGTTCAACGATTTGGTCGTGTGGATCGAATTGGTAGTCAAAATAAATACATTCAATTGGTTAACTTTTGGCCAAATCTTGAGTTAGATGAGTATATCGATCTTAAGTCTAGGGTTGAATCGAGGATGAAAATTTCGGTCTTGACTTCAACAGCAGATGATAATGTTTTATCTAGTGAAGAAATAGAGGATAATAATTATCGAAGAAAGCAATTAGAACGTCTTAGAGATGAAGTGGTTGATCTAGAGGAGATGAATGATGGTATTTCCATTATGGATTTAGGATTAGAAGATTATCGCATAGACCTTCTTAAGTATTTGGAAGAACATCCTGAGTTAGAAAAAGTTCCGAGAGGTTTGCAAGCTATTTTACCTGCTTCCAATAAAGAATCAGAAGGTGTCATTTTCGTCCTAAAAAATAAAGATCAGATAAAAGGAAAAAATAATCAAAATCAGCTTCATCCATATTATATCCTCTACATCAATAGAGATGGAGAATTGCTTTTATCCCCTTCCGAAAGCAAGAAAATATTGGAACACCTTAGTAGCATTTGTCGGGGTCAAAGTAAACCATTAAGTCAAGTAGTAGACAAGTTTAATCGTCAAACAAAAAACGGTAAAGAAATGGTTGTTTATTCGGAATTGCTTCAAGAGGCAATTGATCAACTAATGGAACATGATCAGATTTCAACTATGGATGCCCTATTTAACTTTGGATCTGTTGATTTGATGAATACTAGCATTGAGGGAATGGATGATTTTGAGCTAATTTGTTTCTTCATATTGATGAAAGGGGATTCTGATGATTAGATTTCCGTCCTATACAGCCTTATCAAAACCTCACCTTCTATTTAGACCTCATAAAAAGGGAAATAGTGATTTTTTTGATAATCTTAATGTATCTGTGAAAGAAAAGAAGGATTTAAGAGAGCAGATTAAAGCAATTCAAATTACTCATCAGATTGATACAAGTACCACTAATATTCCTGCTGGAAAAAAAGTAAAGCAAATCATGGTTTTAGAAATAGAACTGGAACAAATGGATGTTTCCTTAACTTTATTAGAACAGCTAGATATAAGATTAGGGATTTATACAGCCTTTGTATTAAAATATCCACAAGGTAGAGAAGAACTTCTTATTCATTATAAAGAGCCATTAAGTCAAGAAAAGGATGGCAAGCACTTTAAGATTGTCCGTCGCTTTCAGACGCATGATGATGTAAGCATTGACTTTGAGGGAAATGATTTAGATGGTGTTTATGAGAGTCTTGTAAAAGAAACTGGTAAGAAAGAATTACAAGTTTTAGAAAAAAGTAATCTTAGAAACTCTATTGAACTCAGTGATCAATTAGATAAATTAGAAAAAAAGGCACAACAGTTAAAGAAAAAGATGTATTCTGAAAAATCAATGAGAAAACAAATGGAAATAAAAAGAGACTATCAGGCTACATTGAAAGAAATAGAAGATTTAAAGAAGCAAAATTGATTGTAAATTTTGACAAAGGAAAATCAGAAATTTAGATTAGAGAACTCTTTTGATTTCAACCCCTATTTTTGATAAAATGAAGCTGTAATGTATTAAAAATTAAGCATTACAAAGATAGGATAAGCCAACTTAAATTTTTATAAAATTAAAATTACAAAAGCTTGACAAAGCTAAGAAAGGATACTACCATGAGCACAGCACAGCACAGCACAGCACAGCACAGCACAGCACAGCACAGCACAGCACAGCACAGCAAACAGGTGAAAACTCTGGACTTGAGAAATTAACTCTCACTTCAAAAGATGTTTTTACAGATAATATTTCAAAAATTGGTCAACTTTTTCCTGAGGTTCTGACGGAAAAGAGGGATGAATACGGCAAATTACGTCCTGCAATTGACTTTGAGAAACTTAAACAGTTTTTATCAGAGGAAATTGTGGATGATCGAGAATCCTATGAGTTTACTTGGGTTGGAAAGCGTGAAGCTATTGCAGAAGCTGGGCGACCAACTACCAAAACCCTAAGACCAGATCTTGATGAAAGTGTTGACTTTGAAAACAGTGAAAATATCTTTATTACTGGAGATAATTTAGAAGTCTTGAAAATCTTACAAGAATCATATCTAGGAAAAATCGATATGATTTATATCGATCCACCTTATAATACAGGGAAAGATTTTGTATACTCTGATAAGTTCCAGAAAACAGACGAAGAGTTGAAGGAAGATATGGAACTTTTGGATGAAGAAGGACGCCAAGTTATTGGTTTACGACCAAATGAAAAGACTTCGGCCCGCTACCACTCAAACTGGCTCAATATGATGTATCCACGCCTCCGCCTAGCGCGTAATCTCCTCAAGGATTCAGGTGTTATCTTTATCTCTATCGATGATAACGAACAAGCGAATCTTAAAGCTATCTGTGATGAGATATTTGGGGAGGAGAATTTTATAGCAAGTATTACTAGGAATACAAATAGTTCTAAGAACCAAAGTTTATATATTTCGGTAAGTCATGAATATTGTCTAGTTTATTCCAAGGATGAGATAGAATTAGCAAAAAAACATAGTGAAAATAAATGGTCTGTGGATAAGAATAATATAAATGAGTATAAAAAGAGGGTAAAGCAGTTACAAAATGCTGGTTTAAGTAATGAAGAAATTACATATGAATTAAAAGAATTAACGAAGTATCCACGATTCATAGATTTTACCAACTATTGGTACTTTGATGAACGTGGATTATATCGTAAAGGTGATTTAGGTGGCGTAAAAAATGGGAATATGACTCCTCTATTTAATCCTTTAACATGTCAAGAAGACCCTGTTCCTCCTGGTGGATATCGCTATAAAAATGAAAAATTACAAGAACTTGTAAATGATAATCGAATTCATTTCCATACAGATGGAAGTTTGCCAACGATAAAGAGATATTTGAATGAAAACTCCAAGCAACGTCCAAAATCCATTATGAGTGATGATCAAAGACCTGATTATGCATTGTTAAAAAATATGGGGATTGAATTTGATAATCCTAAGCAAATGAGTTTTATGACGAGGATATTGAGTATTTTTGATTCCGAAGCAATATTTTTTGATTTTTTTGCAGGCTCTGGAACAACCGCTCATGCAGTCATGCAATTAAATTCTGAAGATGGAGGTAATCGTAAGTTTATCTTGTGTACTTTGGATGAGGAAGTAGTAGATAAGTCATCTAATAAAGAGGCAGGTTTTGAAACAATTGCCCAACTTTCGCAGGAGCGAGTTCGCCTTGCTGCTGCCAAGATTCAGGAGGAGCATCCAGAGTTGGTTGGCAAGCAGGATTTTGGATTTAAGGCTTACAAACTAGATTCTTCTAATTTTAAGGATGTTTCAGCTAGACCTGATCAATTTATTCAAGGAGAACTCTTTGATAGTGTATCCAATATCAAGGAAGGACGTACTGGCCTTGATTTACTTTTCCAAGTTATGCTGACTTGGGGAATGGAACTGTCACTTGCCATTGATATGGAGAAAGTAGCAAGCGCAGAAGTCTATGATGTGGATCAAGGTTCGCTCATGGCTTGTTTTGAAGATGAAATATCAGAAGAAGTCATCCGATATATCGCTCAAGCGCAACCACTCCGTGCCGTTTTCCGTGATAGCTCATTTGCCAATTCAGCAGATAAGATCAACGTAAGTGAAATCTTCAAAGAATTATCACCACATACAAAAGTGAAGGTGGTGTAATGTGAGCGAAATTCTAGATTTTAAAGATCGAGATATAGACTATGAGATTAATTTAAAATGCAATTCGATAGATACTGTAAGGGCAGCTAGAATTAATACAAGTAAAAGATTGTACGAATATGCTGAAAAATGGGAATTGATCTTTTTAGCAATGAGTATCATGTCAACGGGTTTATTAGTGTATTCGCTAATAAACCCTGAAAATAAAGATAGATTAGCTTTGTCGGCTTTGTTTTCCATATACTCTTTGCTTGTCCAGAATTTTGTTGCTAAGTTGAATTATAATGAGAGAGCTCTGAAACTACATTATCATCAGTTAGAATTAGAAGACTTTTTACTTGAATTAAAATCAATTATTTTCCAAAAATCACTTAGTGATGAAGACAAAATAAATAAATACCAACAGATAATGTCAAGGTATCAAATTAGCCTACGGGGAAATGAAAATCATTCAGATTTTGATCACAAGTATGCTAAAAAATATCAGAAGAGAAAATATGGTCAAGGCAATTCACAATCTGACAAGGAATCTAAAGTAACAGATGAGACAAATGAAGATGATAAGAAAAAGTGTTGGCTAAAAAATGCCTTTCTTTATATTGAGAAATTTACCAAGAGACATGATTTTAGTTGGAATAAAATCATTATTTGGTTTCAATATTTATTGATTCCATTAGTTCTTATCTGGTATTTGGTTTTATCCTGAGAGCAAGAAATTTTAAAGAAGAAAATTAATTATGAAACTACAATTTAAAAAACAACAATTCCAGTTGGATGCGGTGAGTGCTATTGCAGATTTATTTCAAGGGCAAGCCAAACATACTGGAGTTCAGTATATGGCAGATCCAGGTCGTCTCAAGTCAGATGAGGTAGATTTGGTTTTAGATGCTTATCGAAATGCACCGATTCAATTGAGTCAAACAAGTATACGAGAAAATGTTCATACTATACAAACTCGTTATGGTTTGCGTCCTTCTGATAAACTATCGATTGATATGATTGCTGGACGAGAAGCTTATAATTTTTCCATAGAGATGGAGACAGGAACAGGGAAGACCTATACGTATATCCGTACAATTATGGAGTTGAATAAACGTTATGGCTGGCTTAAGTTTGTTATTGTCGTTCCAAGTGTCGCTATTCGTGAAGGAGTTCTCAAGTCTCTACAGATCATGTCAAGTCACTTTCAGATGGAGTATGGCAAGCAACCACGCTATTTTGTCTACGATTCTTCACGTTTAGGTGATTTGGATAGTTTTGCCAATTCGTCAGACCTTCAAATCATGGTCATCAACTCTCAAGCCTTTAATGCAAAAGGCAAAGATGCGCGACGGATTCATTCCGAACAGGAAAGTTTCCGTTGGCGTCGTCCAATTGACGTCTTGGCAGCTATGAATCCGATTATGATTATTGATGAACCTCAGTCTGTTGAAGGGAAACAGACAAAGGAAAGACTAAAAGATTTCAAGCCATTGTTTACGCTACGTTATTCGGCTACCCACAAGGAAAAGCATGATATGGTTTATAGATTGGATGCCATGGATGCTTACAATCAAAAATTAGTGAAGAAGATTGCAGTTAAGGCTATTGAGCAAACTGGGACGACCGGGACACAAGGATATCTATATCTACAAGAAATCATTCCACAAAAAACAGGAGCACCCAAATCAAAAATTGAATTTGAAGTAAAAACGCAGTCAGGTGTCAAAAGGAAATTGAAGGTGGTGGAAGAACCCTTTGATTTGTACGCTGAATCAGGGAATTTATCTGCTTATAAAGGAATGACCCTTAGTCACTTTGATGCAAGAGAGAACAAACTTCAAGTTGGTGTGTCGCAAGAACTTCAAGTCGGTGAAGTGATTGGACAAGTGGATGAGTCGAGCATCAGAAGAATTCAAATCCGAGAGACCATAAAAAGTCATATCGAAAAGGAAAGTAAACTGTACAATCGAAGAATTAAAGTATTATCCTTATTTTTCATCGATGAAGTGGCCAAGTATAAGCAATATGATGAACATAATGATGCCTATAATGGAGAATACGCTCAGATTTTTGAAGAAGAATACCGAAATCAAGTAAACCAGTTTATCCAAACACAGGAACCAACCCCTTATCGTAGGTATTTGGAGGCTAATCTTGAAGGAAATTCAGTTCATGCTGGTTACTTTTCGGTAGATAAAGTGAAGAAGTCAGATAAGACCATTTTTGTGGACTATAAATCTGCCAGTGAAAAGAAAAGTGATTTTTCAAATGACATTGATGCCTATGACTTAATTATGAAGGACAAGGAGCGTTTATTGAGCTTTGAAGAGCCAGTTCGTTTCCTATTTTCTCACTCAGCTCTAAAAGAGGGATGGGATAACCCAAATGTCTTTCAAATCTGTACGCTGAAGCAATCTTCAGCGGAGACTCGTAAACGTCAAGAAATTGGTCGTGGTATGCGTTTAGCAGTTGACCAAAACGGAATTCGTCAGGATTTTGAACTCTTAGGAAATGATGTACATGAAATCAATAAACTGACAGTAATTGCAAATGAAAGTTATGATCAATTTGCTCGAAGTCTACAAGAAGAAATAAAAGAACTCTTAGCAGATCGTCCTGCAAAAGTGGATGTTAGTCTTTTTGCGAATAAAGTTCTAACCAATCAAGAAGGACAAACAATACGAATTACCAAGGAACAAGCAGATTCGATTCATTTTGATTTAATTCGACAAGGCTATATAGATCGTGAAGGACAATTGACTACAGAATATTTTACTGCAAAAGAAAATCATCAGTTACAACTGTCTGAAACACTAGCAGGTTATGAGGATAAGCTGGTAGAGATATTGGAGAGCGTTTATCATGCTGGACAATATGAAATTGAAAATGCCAATCATTCAGTCATTCAGTTCTCAAATGAGGTGAATCAAGAAAATATTGCCCGAAAAGAATTTTTAAATCTCTGGAAGCAAATCAATCGTAAGACGAGTTACCAAGTAGAGTTTGATGATGCGGAATTGGTAAAACATTCGGTTGACTATATCAATGAGAAATTAGTCGTCAGCAAACCAAGCTTTCATATAACTCAGGCAAGCGCTACTGAGATGAGTAAGGAAGAAGGACTCCATTTGACAGTTGCTGAAAATGATCGCCAGCAAGAGTATCTAAATGGTTCGCAGATTATGACCAAATATGATTTACTAGGGGAGATTGCTGAGCAGACTGGTTTAACTCGTAAGTTGGTTGCGGAAATATTAAGTAAAATCTATGTCTACCAATTTGACAAGTTTAAACAGAATCCAGAAGAGTTTATTCTTAAGGTTTCGAAGCTCATTAATGAACAAAAAGCAAGTCAAATTATCAAGCATATTCAGTATAATGTGTTAAATGAAGAGTATGATATGGACTTGTTTTATGACAATCCTGAAACTGCTAACAGATCAGATGATCACTTACTTGAATCCAAAAAAGGGATTTACAATTTTGTAAAAGTTGATTCAAATACGGAGAAGACCTTTAAAGAAGCTTTGGAACAATACGAGGATGTTCGTGTTTATGTGAAGTTACCAGGGAAGTTCAGTATTGCGACTCCACTTGGAAACTATAATCCTGACTGGGCAATCGCCTTCCGTGAAGGAAGTGTCAAGCATATCTATTTTGTTGCAGAAACGAAAGGCTCTATGTCTAGTCTTCAATTAAAACAAGCTGAGCAAGCAAAAATTGCATGTGCGCGTGCTCACTTTAAAGCTTTAGCTCAAGCTGGATTGATTAATGATCAGCACATCTATGATGTGGTTTCTAGCTATGAGGAATTATTAAATATTGTAAGATAGAGAGGAAAAAGAAATGGAATTTGTTGTATATCGTAAGGGAAGAGAAGTAGCTGTTTTTCAACGTAGGAGTGATGCAGAGAGATATGTGCGCTCTAAAACTGGATTTTTTGGCGAACCAGATGCTTATTATCAGATTGAACAAAGAGGTTGTTATTTGACAGAAGCAGCTGTAACTTACAAGGGATTGGCAGATGATTGTGATGAATTGATGACTTTGCGAAAATTTAGGGATTCTTATCTAGCTTTGCAAGATGGAGGTCAGGAGGAAATAGAATCCTACTATAAGATGGCTCCTCAAATTGTTGCCAAGTTAGAAGAACATCCAAATCGAGAGGAAATACTAGATTCTATCTGGTCAGAACTTGTGTTACCTTGTGTTTCCTTGATTAAAACAGGAGAGAACCAAGCTTGCCATCAATTATATAAAACATATACACTGGAACTGTCACAAAAAGTGATCCAATAAAACGATTAGAATATACCAAAATAGTTCGGCTCCTCGCTAACTTATATAGTACATAGGAGCCCGAATTCTATTTTAAATCTCCAATACCAAAACAAGCGTCTCAAACTAAACACAAATAGCACTTATTTGGAAGATTTTGAAGATTGGGATGACAATATCACAAAAGAAGCCAATTTCATGGAATGGCTTAACCAAATGGTAATGTGTTAAGGGGTAAAAATAGCCCTTTGGGATTTAAGAAACTTATATAATCAACTAAACAGAATTTACTAATATGAAAAGGAAATAATAGAAAAATGAAAGAGTTGAAATTCTTGAAATATGCTACAATCGTATTTATGCTTTTCTTATTCTTTTGGGTAAACTTTGGGGGATATATCCTAGGAACCCAAGGAAGCTCAAGAGATATAAAGCAAGAACAGAAAGTAGAACCATCGGACTATTTAAAGCAAGAGATACAGCTGAAAGATGCTAAAATAATTGGAAAGTTTTGGAATGATAAAGGGCATTTTATTGTAGTGTATAACGACACCACTAAAGCCCCAGAAATCGTCGAGGTTGATGTTTCTAAGTGGGAGCTTATGGAAGTAGGCGATACATATTAAACAGAGTCAGAAGACTATAAACAGCCTTCTAGGGGGATGTTAGAAAGAGAGATAAAAGATAACATGAAAAGAGATAATGGCGATTTATACTTACTTAAATTTGTGGGAATTGGGGCAGTGCTATTTTGCCTATTTATGATTATAGGGTCAAGGTTTGTCACTGTTGGTCTAGGTAGCAAGGAAGAGACTAAAACAGTACAAAGGGAAAGCCTTGGATTTCAAGAAAGCAAGTTAAGGGCAAAATTAGAAGATGCTACTATTTTAGGCAAGTTTTGGAATAGTAAAGGTCACTTTATTGTGGTATACAATGGTACCACTAAAGCCCCAGAAATCATTGAGGTTAATTTTTCTGAGTGGCAATATAGGAGAGTAGGGGAACTATATTAAACAGTGTTAGAGGGGATACACTCACTTCTAAGTATCAAAAAAATGAGCACTTCCGTAATTGGAAATGCTCGTTTTTTGATGTGTTTAGATTCTTAGTCTTTATTTTCGTATGGCAAGATCAAGTTCAAGATGATTCCTGTCATGGCTGATAGGGCAGTACCTGAAAGGGTAACTGGACCAAGTTTAAGGATAGCTCCTCCAAGTCCAAGAACCAACATAGCACTTGCGATGATTAGGTTACGCATTTGACTGAAGTCTACACGTTCTTTGATCAAGACTTTCAAACCATTACTTGCGATAACTCCGTAGAGAAGGATTGACATACCACCAAGTACAGCATTTGGAATGGTTGAAATCAAGGCAGTGAATTTACCAAGGAAGCTAAGGGCAATCGCGATGAAGGCAGCGTTACGGATAACTGAGACAGAAGCGATACGAGTCATACCGATAACCCCTGTATTTTCTCCATAAGTTGTATTGGCTGGTCCACCAAGGAAGGCAGAAACTGAAGTTGCGATACCGTCACCAAGAAGAGTACGGTGAAGACCTGGTTCTTTCAAGAATTGACGGCCACAGATTTGACCTAAAACAGTATGGTCTCCGATGTGTTCAGAGATTGTTACGATAGCGATTGGCAAGATAGCGATAGTTTCTGGACCGAAGTAAAGATTGTATTCTTTAAAGGCACCACCTGTGCTAAATGGCAAGTAGAAACCAGGGATTTCAAACCAGTTAGCTTTAAGAACTGGTGTAAAGTCAACCAAGCCAAGTGTTAGTGCGAAGAGGTAACCACCGATAATGGCAAAGAGGAATGGAATGATTCGTAGGAAGCCTTTTCCTTTTGTATTGATAAAGGCAGCAATCAAGAAAGTAACAACTGCTACAAGAGCATTTTTCCAATTCCCGTCAGCTACAAGACCAGCGTTAGTAACTGCTGAGCCTGCAAGTCCAAGACCGATAACGATGATCATAGGTCCGATGATGATTGGTGGCAAGAGTTTATCAATCCATTTTGTACCTGCAAAACGAACACCAGCAGCCACAAGGACATAGACTAAACCAGTCAAGATAACCCCTGTTTGAGCAGCAGATACATCTCCACCCATTTCTTTCATAGCCAGTGACATTGCTGTGATAAAGGCAAATGAAGACCCTAGATAAACGGGAACTTTAAAACCAGTTGAAATCATATAGATGAGTGTTCCTACACCTGAAGCAAAAAGGGCAACAGATACAGGCATTCCCAAAATCAAGGGTACCAAGATGGTCGCACCAAACATGGCGAAAACGTGTTGGAAACTAAGGAGAATTCCTTTTCCAGCCGAAGGACGTTGGTCAACGTCTAGTAACAAATCAACAGTTGATTCTTGTTTCATATAAACCTCACTTTTGGGCATCAAAAAAGAGCCCATTATTTTACAGCAATAGGCCCTCAGAGTAAGACTTCTCTAAAATCTAGACTTTAAAGAGTTTTAAATATTTCTGCGTCTTCGTCACCTCACGGGATGACATTAAAAACCTTTGCTTGTGATAGTATAGCAGAAATTACGAACTTTGTAAATATTTTTTTACTAAAAAATTTAAAGTGGGCGTTTATTGGGCATGCCAGCCTTACGTGGATATTTATTTGGTGTTTCCTTTTTCTTTTCTACCACTGTGATGTAACGTGGATCTCCATTTGGTAGGGCGTAGCTGAGATTGTCTTCTACTTTACTAAAAAGGAGGTTGAGGGCATTCTTAGCTTCTAATAATTCCTCAGGCGCATTGCTAGCCTTGAGTGCCAATAGTTTTCCGCCAACTTTAAGGTAGGGAATAGTTAATTCAGATAGGACTTGCATACGGGCAACCGCACGAGCCGTTACAAAATCATACTGAGCACGGAAGTTTTTGTCTTGGGCAAAATCTTCGGCACGTCCATGGTAGAAATGAACATCGTCTAAATCCAGTTCTTGAGCCAAAAGTTGGAGGAAGTTGATGCGCTTATTGAGCGAATCAATGATAGTCACATCAAGCTGAGGATAGAGGATTTTCATTGGTAGACTAGGAAATCCTGCCCCGGCCCCGATATCAAGCAGTTTGATAGTTTCATTGGGAATCAAGTCTTGCAGAATGGGTGCAATCGAATCGTAAAAATGTTTGAGATAAACTTCATCCTTGTCTGTAATAGCTGTTAGATTGATTTTTTCATTCCACTCGACCAAGAGTTCAAAATAACGTTCAAATTGTTTTTTTTGCTGGTCCGAAAGTGGAAGATTCTGATCGGCAAGCAGGTTGTAAAATGTTTCTGGTTTCATAGTTATTTCCTTCTTTAGTATCATCTTATTTTACCACAATCATTAAAAATTTGATATACTGGTACTAATCTAAAAGCAGAAAGGAATTATATCATGACTTGGATTATTCTTGGAGTTTTGGCTCTTGTTGTTATTTTTGTGATTGTTAGCTATAACGGTTTGGTTAAGAATCGTATGCAAACCAAGGAGGCTTGGAGCCAGATTGATGTTCAGTTGAAACGTCGAAATGACCTCTTGCCAAACTTGATTGAAACTGTAAAAGGTTATGCAAAATATGAAGGTTCTACCCTTGAAAAGGTGGCAGAACTACGTAACCAAGTGGCAGCAGCGACTTCACCAGCAGAAGCTATGAAAGCTAGTGATGCCCTTACTCGTCAGGTTTCAGGTATTTTTGCAGTTGCAGAAAGCTATCCAGATTTGAAAGCTAGTGCCAACTTTGTTAAATTGCAAGAGGAGTTGACAAACACAGAAAATAAAATTTCTTACTCTCGTCAACTCTACAACAGTGTTGTCAGCAACTACAATGTAAAATTAGAAACTTTCCCAAGCAATATTATCGCTGGGATGTTTGGATTTAAAGCAGCAGATTTCCTTCAAACACCAGAAGAGGAAAAGGCAGTTCCTAAAGTTGATTTTAGCGGTTTAGGTGACTAAGATGTTGTTTGATCAAATTGCAAGCAATAAACGAAAAACGTGGATTTTGTTGCTGGTATTTTTCCTACTCTTAGCTCTTGTTGGCTATGCAGTTGGTTACCTCTTTATGCGATCTGGGCTTGGTGGTTTGGTTATCGCACTGATTATCGGCTTTATCTATGCCTTGTCCATGATTTTTCAATCGACAGAGATCGTCATGTCCATGAATGGGGCGCGTGAGGTGGATGAACAAACGGCACCAGACCTCTACCATGTAGTAGAAGATATGGCTATGGTGGCTCAGATTCCTATGCCACGTGTTTTCATCATTGATGATCCAGCCTTAAATGCCTTTACGACAGGTTCTAACCCTCAAAATGCGGCGGTTGCTGCGACGTCAGGTCTCCTAGCTATCATGAATCGTGAAGAACTAGAAGCTGTTATGGGACATGAAGTCAGTCATATTCGTAATTACGATATCCGTATTTCGACTATTGCTGTCGCCCTTGCTAGTGCTATCACCATGCTTTCTAGTATGGCAGGTCGTATGATGTGGTGGGGTGGAGCAGGTCGCAGACGAAGTGACGATGATAGAGATGGAAATGGTCTTGAAATCATTATGCTCGTGGTTTCTCTACTAGCTATTGTGCTGGCACCTCTCGCTGCAACCTTGGTGCAACTAGCTATTTCTCGTCAGAGGGAATTCCTAGCGGATGCTTCCAGTGTCGAGTTGACGCGCAATCCTCAAGGGATGATTAATGCTCTACGCAAGTTAGACAACAGTAAACCGATGAGTCGTCCTGTCGATGATGCCAGCAGTGCACTTTATATCAATGATCCAAAGAAAGGGGGAGGGTTCCAAAAACTCTTTTATACCCACCCACCTATCTCAGAACGGATTGAACGTTTAAAACATATGTAAAAAAGAATCCAGAGGTCGTCTCTGGATTTTTGCTATGTTGCAAATTTATAAATCTTCTAAATTAACTACTTCCAAACCATGTTCTGTCAATCGATAGATGGTCGAACAGACTTCTTTTAAGAAACGACGGTCATGCGAAACAGTAATGAGACCGCTTGGATAGGTTGCAAAGAGTTTTCTGATTTGGGGTTGAGAAGTTGGAGAAAAGTTTCGTGTGGGTTCATCCAGTAGGAGAAAGTTTGGTTTGCGTAAGACTAAATCCAAAAGCAGGAGTTTTCCCTGTTGTCCGCCAGATAAGGAGCGGATTTGATGCTGCATTTCTGGGTAACTGAAATTGAGGCTGGCTAAGTAGGATTGGATTTTCTGTAGTTCCTCTTTTTCCCCAGCTTTGCTGAGATAGGCTACTGGAGATAAATCTAATTGCAGTTTCTTATGGTAATCTTGTGGCATATAACCAAGCGAAATTTCTCTTTTATCATTAAGAAGTTGCTGTAACTTGGCTAACAGAGTTGATTTACCAACACCATTTTGGCCGATGATACCGATTTTTTCTTGGCCACGGACAGTTAGTTGTAGTTCTCGAGCCAAAACTCGGTCGTCAATGGATAAATTTTCTTTTTCCAGCTGGATTAAGACTTTAGAAGCAGGTAATGGCTGTATATCTGAGAAGAAAAGTTGAATGTGTTCTTCTTCAAGTGGTTTTTGGGTCATGGACTTAGCTGTCTTTTCAATGCGTTTTTCTTGAGAGAGAACATTTTTCATCTTTTTAGCTAATAGGCGCCCAGCAGTACTGTCTTTGGTAGCTCGAAGCGCAGTTTCTACATTTTGCTTGACTCGCCGATGTTTTTCCATGGTTTTATCGTAGGCTCGTTGGTCGTTAGCAGCTTGTTGGCTTTGTTTTATAAAATTAGCCTTTCTCTGGTCGCTATAGCTATCATAGTCTAAATGCTCTACTAGCGTTTCCGCTTCTTTACGGTGCTTGACCAGTCGCAAGTGGACAATAGTATCAGCCGTTTCAGAAAGAAAGTCTTCATCATGGGAAATGAAAATAACGGTTTGCCGAATCTTTCGAATCTGACTTTTTAGCCAATCAACCGTCTCAAGGTCTAGGTCATTTGAAGGTTCATCTAAAAATAGAATCTCAAAGGGTTTGGCTAACTCATGGATGAGCTGAATTTTCAAAGCTTCGCCCCCCGAAAGGCTTCCAATCTCTTGAACGCTAGCGAAACGGTTGCTATCAAAGTGTAACTCCTCAGCCAAACGATAGAGGATACTGTAGTCTAAATCAGCAAAATCCAAAAAGAAGTAGTCGTGTAGACTTTTCTTTTTCAGCTCTTCGGGGAGTTTTTGAGGAATGTAGGCTATTGATTGATAATCAGATTGAATGTCTCCCCTGATAGTGAAATCAGGTAAAGTTTCTCCCATTAAAGTTTTAATCAAGGTTGATTTGCCATTTCCTTCCTCTCCAATAATAGCTATCTTTTCCCCGTCTTGGATGGTCATGTTTAAGTCTGAGACAAGGTCTCGTAAATCTTTGTTTTGTGTGATGGTCAGGTGATTGATTTTTATCATATGATTGCCCTTTCTAGAATGTCGATAGTGCATAACAAAAAGCTCTACTTTATCTAGTAGAGCCCAAAGTCACTGTCAAAACTCTATTATCCTCGTTGAAAAGCTCGTCAAACTAGCTTAGGATTGCCTAATCCAACTCAAGAGGAGCAGATGGTTAGCCTTCTAGTTTTTTGATTTTCAATGAGGATAAGATACTAGAAAATCTAGTATGAAAAGAGCACACAAAAAGAGACAAAAACAAGATCTACTAAATAAAGTTTCTTTATTTGATAGACTTAGTTGTTCATGTCTCCCTTACCTCCGAGTATTAGTATCTTTATCCTATACCTTTAAGGAAATTTTGTCAACAGAAAACTGACAATTCTAATCTCTAAAATCCGAAAACAGGTCCATAGAGAGTCAGTACGTGTTTGATATGCTCGTAATGGAATTTATCATAGTTTCGCCAAGCAGTGCGTGCTTGATCATTCAGTTTTAGGCTACCAAGACCAATCAGAAGACTGGTACGTTGGTAAAATTTCTCAAGGTCGATTAAAATACTGTTGTCCAACTTTTCCGCTTTTTTGAGCTCTTGCAGAGTAGTGTTTAGCAGCTCTTGCAGTCGAATATCATCTGCCCTACCCTGTTTGCAGCTTTGGAAACTTTTATTTAACTCGGATAGGAGTTGGGTTGCATTAGTAATGAGTTCTTTGTCTTTCATGTGAGCATCCTCCTTGCTCTGATGTATTATTGCCTATAGTATGGCACCAAAAAATGTCATAGTAAACATGTTAAAAAATCGAATGTTAATTAAAAAGTTTGGTGGGCTGATTTGTAGGCTTTTCATGGTATAATCAAGAGAGTAAATCTTTATGGAGGAAGTATGAAATTAAATATTCAAGAAATTCGTAAGCAGTCTGAAGGCTTGCATTTTGAACAAACGTTAGACCTAGCTGCAGACCTGCGTGCACGCAATCAAGAAATTTTAGATGTAAAAGATATCCTTGCAGTTGGGAAAGTACAGTACGAAGACCGTATGTATTTCTTAGATTATCAACTATCTTATACCATTGTTCTTGCTTCAAGTCGCAGTATGGAACCAGTTGAGTTAGTTGAATCTTATCCAGTAACGGAAGTTTTCATGGAAGGTGCAACTAACCAACTAGATCAGGAAGTTTTAGACGATGATTTGGTCTTGCCTATCGAAAATGGAGAACTTGACCTTGCTGAGAGCGTGTCAGATAATATCCTTCTCAACATTCCTATCAAGGTCTTGACGGCTGAAGAAGAGGCTGGTCAAGGATTTGTTTCAGGAAATGACTGGCAAATCATGACAGAAGAAGAATACCAAGCCCAACAGGCAGTTAAGAAAGAAGAAAACAGTCCTTTTGCTGGCTTACAAGGACTATTTGACGGAGACGAATAATGGTCTTGTCAAAAAAACGAGCACGAAAAGTGCTGGAAGAAATAATTGCTCTGTTTCCAGATGCCAAGCCCAGTCTTGATTTTACCAATCATTTTGAACTACTAGTTGCGGTCATGTTGTCAGCTCAGACAACGGATGCAGCGGTAAATAAGGCTACACCAGGTCTCTTTGCTGCCTTTCCAACGCCACAAGCCATGTCTGTAGCGACAGAGAGTGAGATTGCTTCACACATTTCTCGCCTGGGACTGTATCGGAATAAGGCTAAATTCCTTAAAAAATGTGCCCAACAGTTACTAGATGATTTTGATGGCCAAGTTCCTCAAACACGTGAGGAATTGGAAAGTCTTGCAGGAGTTGGTCGCAAGACAGCCAATGTTGTCATGAGTGTGGGCTTTGGGATTCCAGCCTTTGCAGTGGATACTCATGTGGAGCGTATCTGCAAACACCACGATATTGTCAAAAAATCAGCGACACCGCTTGAGGTGGAAAAGCGGGTCATGGATATCTTGCCACCGGAGCAGTGGTTAGCTGCCCATCAGGCCATGATTTATTTTGGAAGAGCCATTTGCCATCCTAAAAATCCAGAGTGTGACCAGTACCCACAGTTATATGACTTTAGCAATTTATAAGCAATTTATAAGATGGGGTTTCAAAAGTTTTTGCTTGATTTTAAGCATGCTTTGTGCTATAGTATTTGATAACTAAATATTCCTTTAAACCTGTCCCGTGAGGCAGGCAAGGAGAACGATTAAGTAGTAGGGTGAAGTCTATACTGTTTGCAGTAGGGCTCGCTTGGCTATACATTTCAAGTCTCCTTGTTTAAGGAGACTTTTCTTTTTGGAGGTTTGTCATGAAGGCAAAAGAAGTTGTAGACGAATTGACTGTCAAACGAGCGATTACGCGTATTACTTATGAGATTATCGAACGCAACAAAGATTTGAATAAAATCGTCTTGGCTGGTATTAAAACTCGTGGTGTCTTTATCGCCCACCGAATCCAAGAACGTTTGGAACAGCTAGAAAATCTTTCAGTTCCTGTTGTGGAATTGGATACTAAACCTTTCCGTGATGATGTTAAAAGTGGAGAAGATACTTCTTTGGTTTCTGTCGATGTGACAGACCGCGAAGTTATCTTGGTGGATGATGTGCTCTATACAGGTCGTACCATCCGTGCTGCTATTGATAATATTGTAGGTCATGGTCGTCCTGCGCGCGTGAGTTTAGCAGTTCTAGTCGATCGTGGACATAGAGAATTGCCAATCCGTCCAGATTACGTTGGAAAAAACATACCAACTAGTCGTTCTGAAGAAATCATCGTAGAGATGGCAGAACTTGATGGCCAAGATAGAGTTCTGATTACTGAAGAAGCTTAGAAAGCTAAAGGAGTAGCCATGTCAGTAAATCAACAAGCATTAAACCATGTGGTGTCCATGGAAGACCTCACTGTCGATCAAGTGATGAAATTGATCAAGCGAGGAATTGAGTTTAAAAATGGAGCTCAGCTTCCCTATGAGGACCATCCGATTGTTTCCAATCTTTTCTTTGAGGATTCTACACGAACGCATAAGTCCTTTGAAGTGGCAGAGATTAAACTGGGATTGGAGCGACTTGACTTTGATGTGAAGACTAGTTCAGTCAATAAGGGTGAGACACTTTATGATACCATTTTGACTCTGTCTGCTTTAGGAGTGGATGTCTGTGTGATTCGCCACCCTGAGGTTGACTACTACAGAGAGTTAATTGCAAGTCCGACGATTACGACTTCCATCATCAATGGTGGAGATGGTTCGGGTCAACACCCTAGCCAGAGCTTGCTTGATTTGATGACTATTTATGAGGAATTTGGTCACTTTGAGGGTCTCAAGGTTGCGATTGCAGGTGACTTGGACCACTCACGCGTTGCTAAATCCAATATGCAGATTTTGAAACGCTTGGGAGCTGAACTTTATTTTGCTGGACCTGAGGAATGGAGAAGTCAAGAGTTTGCAGATTATGGACAGTTTGTAACCATTGATGAAATCATTGATCAGGTGGATGTCATGATGTTTCTCCGTGTGCAACATGAACGCCATGATAGTGGAGCTGTCTTTTCAAAAGAAGACTACCATGCCCAACATGGCTTGACTCAAGAACGTTATGACCGTTTGAAAGAAACAGCAATCCTTATGCACCCAGCCCCAGTCAACCGTGATGTAGAAATCGCAGACCACTTGGTTGAAGCACCAAAATCACGGATTGTCCAACAAATGACCAATGGTGTCTTTGTTCGAATGGCAATCTTAGAATCCGTACTGGCGAGTAGAAACGCCAACTAAAACACAAGACGTTAAAAGACGCCAGTGAGCGTCCACGAGAGGTGAAAATATGACAAAAAGACTTCTAGTATTAGAAGATGGCACAGTTTTTGAAGGCAAGGCCTTCGGAGCAGATATTGATGTAACAGGCGAAATCGTCTTTAATACAGGTATGACCGGCTACCAAGAATCCATTACAGACCAGTCTTATAATGGACAAATCTTGACCTTTACTTATCCTTTGGTGGGAAATTATGGAATTAATCGTGATGATTACGAATCCATCATTCCAACTTGTAAAGGAGTCGTTGTTTTTGAAGAAGCACGAAGAGCAAGCAACTGGCGCAACCAAATGACCTTGGATGAATTTTTGAAAGCCAAGAAAATTCCGGGTATTTCTGGAATTGATACGCGTGCACTTACCAAGATTATCCGTAAGCATGGTACGATGCGTGCAACCTTGACTCATGTTGGAGATAGTATGGACCATGTGACGGATCAGCTCCAAGCAACAGTTTTGCCGACAGACAATATCAAGCAGGTTTCTACTAAAACATCCTATCCAGCTCCAGGAGTTGGTTTGAGTGTTGTCTTAGTGGACTTTGGTCTCAAGCACTCAATCTTACGTGAACTTTCTAAGCGTAACTGTAACGTGACGGTTGTTCCTTATTCGACAACGGCTGAAGAAATTCTCCATCTCAACCCTGACGGAGTTATGTTATCAAATGGTCCGGGTAACCCAGAAGATGTTCCACAAGCACTCGACATGATTCGTGGTGTACAAGGAAAAATTCCAATCTTTGGTATTTGTATGGGGCATCAACTCTTTGCAATGGCAAATGGTGCTAAGACCTACAAAATGAAATTTGGTCACCGTGGATTCAACCATGCGGTACGTGAGATTGCTACTGGACGTGTGGATTTTACAAGTCAAAACCATGGCTATGCAGTTAGCCGTGAGGATTTGCCAGAGCACTTGATTATCACCCACGAAGAAATCAATGACAAGTCAGTTGAAGGTGTGCGTCACAGATACCAACCTGCTTTCTCGGTCCAATACCATCCAGATGCAGCTCCTGGTCCACACGACGCAAGCTACCTCTTTGACGAGTTTATCGAGATGATGGAAGCTTTTAAACAATCAAACTAAGAACGAGAAAAAGCTCGTCGGAGAATTTATTTAACTGAACACGGACGGAAAGCTCGGAATTTAGAGAAACCAATTTGGATTGTCAATCCTTCCTTGGTTTCCTAAAATTCAATCGCTTTCTATTCGTCTTTTGTATCTTATTTATTGTCGCCCTGAGAGGCGACGAATAGAAAGGCAGGTCGTTTCTTTTAGTCGCTATCAGGCGAACTAAAAACTCCCTGCACTAGATTTTTTACCGAAAAGTATCGTTTCGCTAAAAAATCGTCGGAGAATTTATTTAATGTCGCTCTGTGAGGCGACGAATAGAAAGGAGAAGATACATTGTTCGCGGAAGTGAACACGCCCTAAGAACTGTGTGAAAAAGATAAACATCGTCTTGACGCTGAAGGCGTCTGCACCGAGTTTCCTATTTTCACTGTGTTCTTTACGGGCTTTGTATCATAAACTATGCCTAAACGTACTGATATTCAAAAAATTATGGTGATTGGTTCTGGTCCGATTATTATTGGTCAGGCTGCTGAGTTTGACTACGCTGGGACCCAGGCTTGCTTGTCGTTAAAAGAGGAAGGTTATGAGGTTGTTTTGGTTAACTCAAACCCTGCAACCATCATGACGGACAAGGAGATTGCGGACAAGGTCTATATCGAACCTATTACACTTGAGTTTGTGACTCGTATTCTCCGTAAGGAACGTCCAGATGCCTTGCTACCAACACTCGGTGGTCAGACAGGTCTCAACATGGCCATGGAATTATCTAAAAATGGTATCCTTGATGAGCTTGGTGTTGAGCTTCTGGGAACTAAATTATCTGCCATCGACCAAGCGGAGGACCGTGACCTCTTTAAACAATTGATGGAAGAGCTCAACCAACCAATTCCAGAATCTGAAATTGTCAACACTGTTGAAGAAGCTGTTGCCTTTGCAGCAACAATTGGCTACCCAGTCATCGTCCGTCCAGCCTTTACACTTGGTGGTACTGGTGGTGGTATGTGTGCTAATGAGGAAGAATTGCGTGAAATCGCTGAAAATGGATTGAAATTGTCACCTGTGACCCAATGTTTGATTGAGCGTTCAATCGCAGGTTTCAAGGAAATCGAATACGAAGTGATGCGTGACTCAGCCGACAATGCTTTGGTTGTTTGTAACATGGAAAACTTTGACCCAGTTGGGATTCATACAGGGGATTCCATTGTATTTGCCCCAGCCCAAACCATGTCAGACTATGAAAACCAAATGCTACGTGACGCGAGCTTGAGCATCATTCGTGCCCTCAAGATTGAAGGTGGATGTAACGTTCAGCTAGCCCTTGATCCACATAGCTTCAAATACTATGTCATCGAAGTAAACCCTCGTGTATCGCGTTCGTCAGCCCTTGCTTCTAAGGCGACAGGTTACCCAATTGCCAAATTGGCTGCCAAGATTGCAGTTGGTTTGACTTTGGATGAGGTCATCAACCCAGTTACGGGTTCAACCTATGCCATGTTTGAACCAGCTCTTGACTACGTTGTTGCCAAGATTCCTCGTTTCCCATTTGACAAGTTTGAAAAGGGTGAGCGCCGTCTTGGGACACAGATGAAGGCCACTGGAGAAGTCATGGCAATCGGTCGAAACATCGAAGAATCTCTCCTTAAAGCTTGTCGTTCCCTTGAAATTGGTGTGCACCACAATGAAATGCCTGAACTTGCAGCAGTTTCTGATGATGCCTTGATTGAAAAAGTAGTCAAAGCCCAAGATGACCGTCTCTTCTACGTATCAGAAGCCATTCGCCGTGGCTATACTCCAGAAGAAATTGCTGAATTGACCAAGATTGATATCTTTTATCTTGATAAACTCTTACATATCTTTGAAATTGAGCAAGAGTTGGGTGCCCATCCACAAGATCTAGAAGTCTTGAAAACTGCAAAATTGAATGGATTTTCAGACCGTAAGATTGCTGAACTCTGGAATACTACAGCTGACCAAGTTCGCCAGCTTCGTTTGGAAAACAAGATTGTTCCAGTTTATAAGATGGTCGATACTTGTGCGGCAGAATTTGACTCTGAAACACCATATTTCTATTCAACATATGGTTGGGAAAATGAATCTATCAAGTCTGATAAAGAATCTGTACTAGTCCTAGGTTCTGGTCCAATCCGTATCGGTCAAGGGGTTGAGTTTGACTACGCAACCGTTCACTCTGTTAAGGCTATCCAGGCAGCTGGTTATGAAGCTATCATCATGAACTCAAACCCAGAGACCGTTTCTACAGACTTCTCTGTATCAGATAAGCTTTACTTTGAGCCATTGACATTCGAAGATGTTATGAATGTCATCGACTTGGAGCAACCAAAGGGCGTTATCGTTCAGTTCGGTGGTCAAACAGCCATCAACCTTGCGGAGCCATTGGCAAAAGCAGGTGTGACCATCCTTGGTACACAGGTTGCTGACCTAGACCGTGCCGAAGACCGCGACCTCTTCGAGCAAGCTCTTAAAGATTTGGATATTCCACAGCCACCAGGACAAACTGCTACCAATGAAGAAGAAGCAGTGCTTGCGGCTCGCAAGATTGGTTTCCCAGTCTTAGTCCGTCCATCTTATGTTTTAGGTGGACGTGCTATGGAAATCGTTGAAAACGAAGAAGACCTTCGTTCTTATATGCGTACTGCGGTTAAGGCAAGTCCAGACCACCCTGTTCTTGTTGACTCTTATATCGTCGGACAAGAGTGTGAAGTCGATGCCATTTCAGATGGTAAAAATGTACTCATTCCTGGTATCATGGAGCATATCGAACGTGCTGGTGTCCACTCAGGTGACTCAATGGCCGTTTACCCACCACAAACCTTGTCGCAAAAGGTACAAGAAACAATCGCAGACTATACTAAACGCCTAGCAATCGGTCTTAACTGCCTTGGAATGATGAACATCCAGTTTGTTATCAAGGATGAAAAAGTCTACGTTATTGAGGTCAATCCACGTGCCAGCCGTACGGTTCCATTTCTTTCTAAAGTGACCAATATCCCTATGGCTCAAGTAGCAACCAAGCTCATTCTTGGTCAAAAACTTGAAGAACTTGGCTACCAAGATGGTCTTTATCCAGAAAGCACTCGCGTTCATATCAAGGCGCCAGTCTTCTCCTTTACCAAACTAGCTAAGGTAGACAGCTTGCTTGGTCCTGAAATGAAGTCAACAGGTGAAGTTATGGGTTCTGATACGACTTTGGAAAAAGCTCTCTATAAAGCCTTTGAAGCTTCTTACCTGCATTTGCCAACTTTTGGTAACGTTGTATTTACCATCGCTGATGATGCCAAAGAAGAAGCCTTGGACTTGGCTCGTCGTTTCCAAAATATTGGCTATGGAATCCTCGCGACAGAAGGGACAGCAGCCTTCTTTGCCAGTCATGGATTGCAAGCCCAACCTGTTGGTAAGATTGGTGATGACGATAAGGATATTCCAAGTTTTGTTCGTAAAGGAAGAATTCAAGCTATCATTAACACAGTTGGAACAAAACGAACTGCAGACGAAGATGGTGAGCAGATTCGCCGTTCAGCTATTGAACACGGAGTGCCCCTCTTTACAGCCCTAGATACAGCTAATGCCATGCTTAAAGTACTTGAAAGCCGTAGTTTTGTCACAGAAGCAATTTAAATAGAAAAAAGAGAAGGTATAACGATCTTCTCTTTTTTGTTATATTTTTTCTTGTAAACTACTGCTTAATCAGCTTTTGCGATAAGCTTTAATACTATGACTATACCATTCTTGCATTTCCTTTGATGGTGGTGTCATATAATCCCCATACATCTGGGTTAAAAATTGATCATATTTTTTAGGGACGGGCAACATACGACCTTCAAACTCAGTTAAGATGAGTTCTTTAAAGGTATCAACTGGGAAGACTTCTTTCATACCTTCCTTACCAATCCCAATTCCTCCTTCATATTGAGGAGTATTGGTTGCAGCATTTTTAACTAGCTGATCAATTTTCTTGTAAAAGTAACGGGGATTGACCACTCGGAGGGCGTACCAGCTACATAATCTTAGAAAATCTTTTAATTTGCTATCACCGTGAACTGCTCGTGATTTTTTGATATAAGCTAGTTGACGAAGGGCTACATACTTATAACTCTTGTCGACAATGCTCAAGTCTGTAAAGCGATCAATTGGGAAGACATCGATAAAGAGACTGGTGTCATGACGCTTGTACTTAACATGGTCTTCGATAACAGTAGAAGTATCCAAAATCGATGCGAAATTATGGAAGTACCAAGAAGAAGTGTCGTAGGAGAGAACCTTATAACGTGGATGGTCTTCTTCCTCAATAATCTTCAATAAGCGATCATAATCTTCACGATAGAGAGAAATATCAATATCATCATCCCATGGAATCATACCTTTGTGGCGGATAGCTCCAAGCATGGTTCCGTAACTTAGAAAATAAGGAATATCATGTTTCTTACAAGTCTCATCAATATAGTCTAGCAGGGCTAGTTGAATTTCTTTAATTTCTTCTTTTTCTAAATACTGCATCCTAATCCTCCAATTTGTAAGCGTGAAATTCATGACTGTAGAAGCGTTTTTCTTCCGGTGGTAGGGTCATATAATCTCCATAAAATTGTGTCAAAATAGTATCAAATTTTTCTGGCGCAGGAAGGCTTAAATTCTCAAAGGGGAGATCGATTGTTTTATCGAAGGTACCACTTGGGAAGACTTCCTTTTCCTTAAATTTAGAAGGGATAAAAGCCATATACTGACCATTCTCACGATTATATTTTTGAATTTCTTTCTCGATTCTATTTGCGAAATAACGAGGAGAAACAGGTCGCAGGAGCAACCAAAAGGCTGTTCGTATCCAATCTTTTAAAAGGCTATCCTTATAGACAATATTTTTGTGTTTACTGAAAGACAGAAGTTTGAAGCTTTCCAGCTTATAACAAATATCAATGACCTTAGGATCATCAAAGCGATCCATAGGGAAAATATCGATAAAAACACCAGACTCATAGGTTTTTGTATTTCGAGTATCAATAATTTTAGTTGTACTGTCTGTTATTTTGATAAAGTTGTTAAAGTAGTTCTTATCAGTTTCTAAGGATAGGAGCTTATATTTGCTTTTTTCCTTTTGAAAAATGTTTATAAATCGTTGGTAGTCTTCTCGAGGCATGGACAGATCAATATCATCGTCCCAAGGGATAAAGCCCTGATGTCGAACCGCCCCAATCAGAGTACCGTAGTTAATAATATAGTTGATATTGTGCTTTTTACAGAGAGTATCAATATAATCCAAAATTTCTAATTCAATTTGTTTGGCATCTTCAATGGATAGTTGTTTCATTTTAAACTCCTATGATCTTTTGAATTTATTTTTTAAGGCTAGGACATGGTTTAAAAATTCATAGAAAATGCTATCTTTGGTGAAGGCAAGTAGACCAATATAAGAGATGGCTGATAGCAAGACAATCAAACCAGTATTAATCAAAAATGGCAAATTAATGACCATATCCACGGGATACAAGAAATTAATCAGGAAATAGATTCCTACAAAGGAAAGTGAAAAGAGCGAGTATCGAATAGTATAGCTGAAGATATGTCCTAAGTGGATGAGTTGTTTTCTATGGATGAAAACGATATAGAAAACAAGTAGAGAGGCCTCTGATAGCATAGTTGTGAGTAGGTAGTATTCAGGAGCCACGATATGGTTGAAAAAGAGGAGACTATTTAAGCCTAAATTGAGTAGCCCAGCAAAGACTGTGTAAACTGTGATACGTTTTTCATAGCCATTTGTAAAGAGAATTTGGGAACCAAGAATGGTATCTAGTGCCAGGATAATCGTACGAAAAGCGAAGAGAGAGGTTAAGATACCACCTCCGATATATTTTTCACTACCATAAAGTAGGATAGCATTTGGTCCTAAAACCATGAGTCCGAAACTGAGTGGAATGATAAAGAAGTTAAAGATTCGACTTCCTCTGTTAACCAGAGAAACATAGGCTTCTTTGTCGCCTTTTCCTAGATAGTAACTGAGACGAGGCACACTCACTCCGATAGCTCCTGTTACAACACCAGCTATAACGGTCACAATTCGTTGAGCCATGGTGTAGTAACTAACGTTGACATCAATCCCTGTTTTAACGAGGAAGAGACGATCCAAAAAAGTGAAGAGCATATTGGCATTGGCAAAGACCAACATGGCTGTTAAAGGGAGAAAGAGCGGTTTAAAATCACTTATGTGAATCTTAACAAGCTTAATGTCTCTTTTAATCCAAAAATAACTAATCAGATAGTTAATCAGTGTCGATAAACTCATCACAAGTGTATAGACAACAATATCGTGTTCATTTTTGACAAACAGGAATATAGAGATCAGCATCAGGATACGGATGAAGGCAGTCTTGTAAAAGAGAAAACTGTAATTTTCCAGAGCTTCATTGACCCACTCGATTGAAAAAATCTGGGCAATGAGTTGAATCCCCATAACAAGGTAGACCTTTTTGATGATTGGATTATCTGTAAAGAAGAGAGGATAGGCAAGGATATAGACAGCAGTGGTCAAAATCGTACAAGCTATGCACAAATAAAAAAGACTAGAGAAGGTTCTATTCAGATCTTTTTTGTTATCCTTGACATTACTGATGGCCCGTAAACCGTAGTTATAGACCCCATAAGTCGCAAAGGGCAAGAAAAATGACAAAATAGTGTCAACTGAGTTGAAGTAACCATAGTCAGTTCGGTCCAAGACACGCGCGACGTAGGTTCCAGTTAGGATGGGAAAAATAATATTCAAGACACGAATTCCCATATAAGATAGAGCATTTAATTTTATACTTTTCATTCAATTTACCTCGTTTTTCATTATATCATAAAGTTAGCTAATAAGAAATGAAGGGCAGTAAGTCAAGCAATCACTTTGAAGTTTCAAATCTTAATTTTAAGATTTTTTTAAGGAAAGTATATTATTCTGAAGAACTCTAAAATTTCACAGCTATTTATTAGTAATGACTACAGAATTCCTAGCCACTACTAGAAATGGACTAGTTTCTTTGAATAATAGAACTCCTTAATCCTTCTATTCTAGAAAGGGAGGTCCGGTATTTCTTTCATGATAGGACTAGATTGTGGTATAATAGAGAGAATAAGTTTTTTTAGTAAGACAAAGGAGAAAATAGATGATTTATGCAGGAATTCTTGCCGGTGGAACTGGTACTCGCATGGGAATTAGTAATTTGCCAAAACAATTTTTAGAGCTAGGCGATCGACCTATTTTGATTCATACAATTGAAAAATTTGTCTTGGAACCAAGTATTGAAAAAATTATGGTTGGGGTTCATGGAGACTGGGTTTCACATGCAGAGGATCTTGTAGATAAATATCTACCTCTTCATAAGGATCGTATCATCATTACAAAGGGTGGTGCTGACCGCAATACAAGTATTGAGAAAATCATTGAAGCCATTGATGCTTATCGTCCGCTTACACCAGAGGATATCGTTGTTACCCACGATTCTGTTCGTCCATTTATTACGCTTCGCATGATTCAGGACAATATCCAACTTGCCCAAAATCATGACGCAGTGGACACAGTTGTAGAAGCGGTTGATACTATCGTTGAAAGTACCAATGGTCAATTTATTACAGATATTCCAAATCGTGCTCACCTTTATCAAGGACAAACACCTCAAACATTCCGTTGCAAGGACTTCATGGACCTTTATGGATCTCTTTCTGATGAAGAGAAGGAAATCTTGACAGATGCATGTAAAATCTTTGTGATCAAAGGAAAAGATGTGGCCTTGGCCAAAGGTGAATACTCAAATCTGAAGATTACAACCGTAACAGATTTGAAGATTGCAAAAAGTATGATTGAGAAAGACTAGTAAAATGATTAATCAAATTTATCAACTAACTAAGCCTAAGTTTATCAATGTCAAATATCAGGAAGAGGCTATTGACCAAGAGAATCATATCCTCATCCGCCCTAATTATATGGCGGTCTGTCATGCGGATCAGCGTTACTACCAAGGAAAACGTGATCCAAAGATTTTGAATAAAAAGCTTCCAATGGCAATGATTCACGAGTCATGTGGAACCGTTATTTCTGACCCGACAGGAACCTATGAGGTTGGGCAAAAAGTTGTCATGATTCCTAATCAGCCTCCTATGCAGAGTGATGAAGAATTCTATGAAAACTACATGACAGGGGCTCATTTCTTGTCTAGTGGATTTGATGGCTTTATGAGAGAGTTTGTTTCTCTTCCTAAAGATCGTGTGGTGGCTTATGATGCTATCGAAGATACGGTTGCAGCGATTACAGAGTTTGTCAGTGTCGGTATGCACGCTATGAGTCGTCTATTGACCCTTGCTCATAGCAAGCGGGACCGAATCGCCGTTATCGGAGATGGAAGTTTAGCTTTTGTGGTTGCTAATATTATCAACTATACTTTGCCAGATGCAGAGATTGTGGTTATTGGTCGTCATTGGGAAAAATTGGAACTTTTCTCATTTGCCAAAGAATGTTATATTACTGATAATATTCCTGAAGATTTGGCCTTTGACCATGCTTTTGAGTGTTGTGGTGGTGATGGTACTGGACCAGCTATTAATGACTTGATTCGCTACATTCGTCCTCAGGGAACGATTCTCATGATGGGAGTTAGCGAATATAAAGTCAATCTCAATACTCGTGATGCCTTAGAAAAGGGCTTGCTCTTAGTTGGGTCCTCTCGTTCTGGTCGCATTGATTTTGAAAATGCAATCCAAATGATGGAAGTCAAGAAATTTGCCAATCGTCTTAAAAATATCCTTTATCTAGAAGAACCTGTAAGAGAAATTAAAGATATTCACCGTGTCTTTGCAACCGATTTAAACACAGCCTTTAAAACCGTGTTTAAGTGGGAAGTATAAGTCCTGGAGGTTAATTGTGGAGAAAATCATTAAAGAAAAAATTTCTTCCTTACTTAGTCAAGAAGAGGAAGTCCTCAGTGTTGAACAACTGGGGGGAATGACCAATCAAAACTATTTGATCAAAACGACAAATAAGCAATACATTGTTAAATTTTTTGGTAAAGGGACAGAAAAACTGATTAATCGTCAAGATGAAAAGTACAATCTTGAACTACTAAAGGATTTAGACTTAGATGTAAAAAATTATCTTTTTGATATTGAAGCTGGTATCAAAGTTAATGAGTATATCGAATCTGCGATTACGCTTGATTCAAGGTCAATCAAGACCAAATTTGATAAAATTGCTCCAATATTACAAACTATTCATGCTTCTGACAAGGAATTAAGAGGAGAATTTGCTCCTTTTGAAGAAATCAAAAAATACGAATCTTTGATTGAGGAAAAAATCCCTTATGCTAACTATGAAGCAGTTAGAGAAGAAGTCTTCTCCTTAGAGAAAAGATTGGCTGACTTAGGTGTTGACAGAAAATCTTGTCATATCGATTTGGTGCCTGAAAACTTTATCGAATCACCTCAAGGACGACTTTATCTGATTGACTGGGAATATTCATCAATGAACGATCCAATGTGGGATTTGGCTGCTCTCTTTTTAGAGTCTGAATTCACTCCTCAAGAGGAAGAAGCTTTCTTATCTCACTATGACAGTGAGCAAACACCTGTCTCTCGTGAAAAGATTGCCATTTATAAAATTTTACAAGATGCTATTTGGAGTCTATGGACAGTCTACAAAGAAGAGCAAGGTGCAGATTTTGGTGACTATGGTGTGAGTCGTTACCAAAGAGCTGTTAAAGGTCTGGCTAATTATGGAGGTTCATATGAAAAATAAAAATGGAGTTTCCTTCGGTCTACTCTCAGGTGTTTTCTGGGGGTTAGGTCTAACAATTAGCGCTTACATCTTTTCAATTTTTACAGATTTGTCGCCCTTTGTGGTGGCCGCTGCTCACGATTTCTTGAGTATCTTTATCTTACTAGCTTTTCTCTTGGTAAAAGAAGGAAAAGTTCGTCTCTCAATTTTCTTAAATATTCGCAATGTCAGTGTTATCATAGGAGCCTTATTAGCAGGTCCTATTGGTATGCAGGCCAATCTTTATGCAGTTAAGTATATCGGTAGCTCCTTGGCTTCATCTGTATCGGCTATTTACCCTGCGATTTCAGTTTTATTGGCTTTCTTCTTTTTGAAGCACAAGATTTCGAAAAATACTGTATTTGGTATTGTCTTGATTATTGGAGGGATTATTGCCCAGACCTATAAGGTTGAACAGGTCAATTCCTTCTACATTGGGATTCTCTGTGCTTTGGTTTGTGCTATTGCATGGGGAAGCGAAAGTGTTCTTAGTTCTTTTGCCATGGAAAGTGAATTGAGTGAAATCGAAGCCCTCTTAATCCGTCAAGTGACTTCATTCTTGTCCTATCTTGTGATTGTGCTCTTCTCTCATCAGTCATTTGCAGAAGTGGCCAATGGACAATTGCTAGGTCTCATGATTGTCTTTGCTGCCTTTGATATGATTTCCTACTTGGCTTATTATATCGCTATCAATCGCTTGCAACCAGCCAAGGCTACAGGCTTGAACGTGAGTTATGTAGTTTGGACTGTCTTGTTTGCAGTTGTTTTCTTGGGTGCACCGCTAGATATGCTGACAATTATTACGTCACTTGTCGTTATTGCTGGAGTTTATATTATTATTAAAGAATAAAGGAGATTCGTGTGAAAGCCATCATCTTAGCAGCGGGATTGGGAACTCGCTTGCGTCCTATGACTGAAAATACCCCTAAAGCCTTGGTTCAGGTTAATCAAAAACCCTTGATTGAATACCAAATTGAGTTTCTCAAAGAAAAAGGTATCCATGACATCATCATCATTGTTGGTTACCTTAAAGAACAATTCGATTACTTGAAAGAAAAATATGGGGTTCGCCTCGTTTTCAATGATAAATACGCTGACTACAATAACTTTTACTCTCTCTATCTTGTAAAAGAAGAATTAGCTAACAGTTATGTTATCGATGCCGATAATTATCTCTTTAAAAATATGTTCCGCAATGATTTGACACGTTCGACTTATTTTAGTGTTTATCGTGAAGATTGTACCAACGAATGGTTCTTGGTCTATGGAGATGACTACAAGGTTCAAGACATTATTGTTGATAGCAAGGCAGGTCGCATTCTTAGTGGTGTATCCTTCTGGGATGCTCCAACTGCAGAAAAGATTGTTAGCTTTATCGATAAGGCTTATGCAAGTGGTGAATTTGTTGATCTCTACTGGGACAATATGGTTAAGGATAACATCAAAGAGCTAGATGTCTATGTTGAAGAATTAGAAGGCAATAGCATCTATGAAATTGATAGTGTCCAAGACTATCATAAATTAGAAGAAATTCTTAAAAACGAAAATTAAAAATTATAACATCTGGCTGAAATAGTCGGATGTTTTTTTGATTTTTTACGAATAAATAGATGAGTAGAAAAAGAAATGGAGATATTTATGAAAATCACAAACTATGAAATCTATAAGTTAAAAAAATCAGGTTTGACCAATCAACAGATTTTGAATGTCCTAGAATACGGTGAAAATGTTGATCAAGAACTGTTGTTAGGTGATATTGCAGATATATCAGGTTGCCGAAATCCAGCTGTTTTTATGGAACGTTATTTTCAGATAGACGATGCGCATTTGGAGAAGGAGTTTAAAAAATTTCCATCTTTCTCTATTTTAGATGACTGTTACCCTTGGGATTTGAGTGAAATATACGATGCGCCTGTACTTTTATTTTACAAGGGAAATCTTGACCTCTTGAAATTTCCTAAGGTAGCGGTCGTGGGAAGTCGTGCTTGTAGCAAACAGGGAGCTAAGTCAGTTGAAAAAGTCATTCAAGGATTGGAAAATGAACTGGTTATCGTCAGTGGATTAGCCAAGGGCATTGACACAGCAGCTCATATGGCAGCTCTTCAGAATGGCGGAAAAAGCATTGCAGTGATTGGAACAGGTCTGGATGTGTTTTATCCTAAAGCCAATAAACGCTTGCAAGACTACATCGGCAATGACCATCTGGTTCTCAGTGAGTATGGACCAGGCGAACAACCTCTAAAATTTCATTTTCCTGCCCGTAATCGCATCATTGCTGGACTTTGCCGTGGTGTGATTGTAGCAGAGGCTAAGATGCGCTCAGGTAGTCTCATTACCTGTGAGCGAGCAATGGAAGAAGGACGCGATGTCTTTGCTATTCCTGGTAGCATTTTAGATGGACTATCAGACGGTTGCCATCATTTGATTCAAGAAGGGGCAAAATTGGTCACCAGTGGGCAGGATGTTCTTGCGGAATTTGAATTTTAAGACGAAAGTTCGCTTACTAGACAAACTTTTCTTCTATATATAGGAGCTAAGTCTTGACAGTTATGGCAAAATGGTTTACACTTTATAAAGTTTATTACTTTGAAAAGGTGTGATACTGTGGCTACGGCAACAAAAAAGAAAAAATCAACAGTTAAAAAAAATCTAGTAATCGTGGAGTCGCCTGCTAAGGCCAAGACGATTGAAAAATATCTAGGCAGAAACTACAAGGTTTTAGCTAGTGTTGGGCATATCCGTGATTTGAAGAAATCCAGTATGTCCGTCGATATTGAAAATAATTATGAACCGCAATATATCAATATCCGAGGAAAAGGACCTCTTATTAATGACTTGAAAAAAGAAGCAAAAAAAGCTAATAAAGTCTTTCTGGCGAGTGACCCGGACCGTGAAGGAGAAGCGATTTCTTGGCATTTGGCCCATATTCTCAACTTGGATGAAAATGATGCCAACCGTGTGGTCTTCAATGAAATCACCAAGGATGCGGTCAAAAATGCTTTTAAAGAACCACGCAAGATTGATATGGACTTGGTCGATGCCCAACAGGCTCGTCGTGTTCTAGACCGCTTGGTGGGGTACTCGATTTCGCCTATTTTATGGAAGAAGGTCAAGAAGGGCTTATCAGCAGGGCGAGTACAGTCCATTGCCCTTAAACTCATCATTGACCGTGAAAATGAAATCAATGCCTTCCAGCCAGAAGAATACTGGACAATTGATGCTGTCTTTAAAAAGGGAACCAAGCAATTTCAGGCTTCCTTCTATGGAGTGGATGGCAAAAAGCTGAAATTGACTAGCAATGATGAGGTCAAGGAAGTCTTGTCTCGTCTGACTAGTAAAGACTTTTCAGTGGATCAGGTAGATAAGAAAGAGCGCAAGCGCAATGCTCCTTTACCTTATACCACTTCATCTATGCAGATGGATGCTGCTAATAAAATCAATTTCCGTACTCGAAAAACCATGATGGTTGCCCAACAGCTCTATGAAGGGATTAATATTGGTTCTGGTGTGCAAGGTTTGATTACCTATATGCGTACCGATTCGACTCGTATCAGTCCTGTAGCGCAAAATGAAGCAGCAAGTTTCATTACGGACCGTTTTGGTAGTAAGTATTCTAAGCATGGTAGCAAGGTCAAAAATGCTTCAGGAGCTCAGGATGCCCACGAGGCTATTCGTCCGTCTAGTGTCTTTAATACACCTGAAAGTATTGCTAAGTATTTGGACAAGGATCAGCTCAAGCTTTATACTCTTATTTGGAATCGTTTTGTAGCGAGTCAGATGACAGCTGCTGTCTTTGATACCATGGCTGTTAAATTATCTCAAAATGGGGTTCAATTTGCTGCTAATGGTAGTCAGGTTAAGTTTGATGGTTATCTTGCCATTTACAATGATTCTGACAAGAATAAGATGTTACCAGATATGGCTGTTGGAGATGTGGTTAAGCAGGTGAATAGCAAACCAGAGCAACATTTCACTCAACCTCCTGCTCGCTATTCTGAAGCGACACTGATCAAGACCTTGGAGGAAAATGGGGTTGGCCGTCCGTCAACCTACGCACCAACCATTGAAACCATTCAGAAACGTTATTATGTTCGCCTTGCAGCCAAACGCTTTGAACCGACAGAGTTGGGAGAAATTGTTAACAAACTCATCGTTGAATATTTCCCAGATATCGTAAACGTGACCTTCACAGCTGAAATGGAAGGCAAGCTAGATGATGTCGAAGTCGGAAAAGAGCAGTGGCAACGTGTCATTGATGCCTTTTATAAACCTTTCTCTAAAGAGGTTGCCAAGGCTGAAGAAGAAATGGAAAAAATCCAAATCAAGGATGAACCCGCTGGATTTGATTGTGAAGTGTGTGGCAGTCCAATGGTCATTAAACTTGGTCGTTTTGGTAAGTTCTACGCTTGTAGCAATTTCCCAGATTGCCGTCATACCCAAGCAATCGTGAAAGAGATTGGTGTAGAGTGTCCAAGTTGTCATCAGGGACAAATTATTGAGCGTAAAACAAAACGTAACCGCCTTTTCTATGGTTGCAATCGCTATCCAGAATGTGAATTTACCTCTTGGGATAAGCCTGTTGGTCGTGACTGTCCAAAATGTGGCAACTTCCTCATGGAGAAAAAAGTCCGTGGTGGTGGCAAGCAGGTTGTTTGTAGCAAGGGTGACTACGAAGAAGAAAAGATTAAATAAGAGGAGAGTCCTGAAAGTGAATTTCAGGCTCTTTTTGGTTAGAGCTTGACAAAATTCATCATTGTATGCGAAACTAGAAGAAGATTATTTTAACTAGGAGAAGTTATGCGTTTTATCTATCTTATCATTGGTTTTTTATCACTAGCCTTGGCTATTGTTGGGGTAGTTTTACCCTTGTTGCCCACAACGCCTTTTCTTTTGTTGTCTATTGCTTGTTTCTCTAGAAGTTCCAAGCGCTTCGAAGATTGGTTGTATCATACCAAGCTCTATCAAACATATGTAGCTGATTTTCGGGAGACTAAGTCTATCGCGCGTGAACGTAAAAAAAAGATTATTGTCTCTATCTACATCTTGATGGGAATTTCCATTTATTTTGCACCTCTTTTACCAGTCAAAATCGGTCTGGGTGCTTTGACCATCTTTATCACCTATTATCTCTTCAAGGTCATTCCAGACAAAGAATAGTTAAAATAGTAGTTATTTGCCTTGATAAAATTGAAAGCATATCCACAACAATATGATATAATAAATTTAAAGTAATCTTCAAGGAGAATCAAATGATTTACGAATTTTGTGCTGAAAATGTGACCTTGCTTGAAAAAGCGATACAGGCTGGAGCTCGTCGAATCGAACTCTGTGATAATCTAGCAGTGGGAGGAACAACACCAAGCTATGGAGTGACCAAGGCAGCGGTTGAATTGGCAGCTAACTACGATACGACCATCATGACCATGATTCGTCCACGTGGTGGTGACTTTGTCTATAATGAACTAGAAATTGCAATTATGCTAGAAGACATTCGGTTGACTGCTCAGACTGGAAGTCAAGGGGTTGTATTTGGGGCTTTAACTGCTGATAAGAAGTTGGATAAGCCTAATCTTGAAAAGTTAATTGCTGCATCAAAAGGAATGGAAATTGTCTTCCACATGGCCTTTGATGAATTGAGCGATGAAGATCAACTGGAAGCTATTGACTGGCTCAGTCAAGCTGGAATCACTCGAATCCTGACTCGTGCGGGTGTGTCTGGAGACTCGCTAGAGAAACGCTTTGCTCACTATCACAGAATTTTGGAGCGTGCTAAAGGTAAAATTGAAATTCTGCCTGGTGGGGGGATTGACCTTGACAACCGTCAAACCTTTATTGACCAACTGGGCGTGACACAATTGCACGGAACCAAGGTTGTCTTTTAAAAAATAGAAAGGAACTGCTAGCTTTGGGTAGCAGTTTTCACTTATGTTTGAAATTTTTAAGTCCTATCAATTGAATCAAGAAAAGGCTCATGCTTATGGTTTTGTAGAAAATGCGGGAGTGTGGACCTATAGTTGCCAGATTTTGCAAGGTGACTTTGTCATGACTGTATCCATCACTGCTGATAATGTGAGTTTTCAAGTCCTTGACCAGGAAACCGGTGACCTCTATCCACAAGTCCATATGGAAAGTTTTAAAGGAAGTTTTGTTGCAAGTGTCCGTGAGGCTTGTCTGGAGATTCTCTACCAGATTCGGAAGGCTTGTTTTGATGTACAGGATTTTATCTGTCCTCAGACTAAACGAATCATGACTCAAGTTCAGGAAAAGTATGGCAATCAGTTGGAGTATTTGTGGGAGAAGTCGCCTGATACAGCAGTGTTAAGACACGAAGGCAATAAAAAGTGGTATGCCGTCTTGATGAAAATCTCTTGGGATAAGTTGGAAAAGGGCAGAGAAGGACAGGTAGAAGCAGTCAACCTCAAACATGACCAAGTAGCTGACTTACTTTCAAAAAAGGGCATTTATCCAGCCTTTCATATGAACAAACGCTACTGGATTAGTGTGGCGCTTGATGATACTTTATCAGATGAAGAAGTGCTAGAATTGATAGAAAAAAGTTGGAACTTAACCACTAAAAAATGAAACATTTCAAGATTTTTCAAGAACTTTCAATTAGCAAAATATTCTCTACTGAAGAAATTTTCAGAAAATATTGGATTTTTTCTTGACAAGTACTTTTGCCTATGCTAAAATACTAAACAAGATATCAAACGAAGGAGAAAGTCAAACATGAAAACAGCTAAGTTTAATCAATTTGCTTTGTTGTTGAGGTACTCGGGCTAGTGCAAAAAGCATTAGTCCTGTTTGGCTTACCAAGCGGGAGTGAATCAACATCTCGCTTGGGTTTCTGAGCGAGATGTTTTTTTAAAACCACATTTGGAAAAGGGGAAATCTTATGAGAACAGTTGAATTTCTAGATACCAGCCTTCGGGATGGAGAACAGACACCGGGTGTTAATTTTTCAATCAAGGAAAAAATTGCTATTGCAAGACAGCTTGAGAAATGGGGCATTTCAGCCATCGAAGCTGGTTTTCCGGCGGCTAGTCCAGACTCATTTACAGCAGTGCAGGAAATCGCCAAGGTCTTGAAGAAAACAGCGGTAACTGGTCTGGCTCGCTCTGTCAAGTCTGATATTGATGCTTGCTATGAAGCTCTCAAGGACGCCAAGTATCCACAGGTTCACGTCTTTATCGCTACCAGTCCGATTCATCGTAAGTATAAACTCAATAAGAGCAAGGAAGAGATTTTAGAAGCTATTAAGGAGCATGTTTCTTATGCCCGTTCTAAGTTTGAAGTGGTCGAATTCTCTCCTGAAGATGCGACCAGAACGGAGTTGGATTTCCTCCTGCAAGTTGTTCAAACAGCGGTCGATGCAGGGGCGACTTACATCAATATCCCTGATACGGTTGGATTTACCACTCCAGAGGAATACGGAGCTATCTTCAAATACTTGATTGAGAATGTCAAGACGGAACGTCAGATTATCTATTCACCTCACTGTCATGATGACCTTGGAATGGCAGTGGCAAATAGCCTTGCTGCTGTCAAGAATGGGGCAGGACGAGTCGAAGGAACAATCAATGGTATCGGGGAGCGAGCTGGTAATGCTGCTTTGGAAGAAATTGCAGTGGCCCTCAATATTCGTCAAGATTACTATCAAGCAGAAACTAGTATTGTTTTAAATGAAACCATCAATACGTCAGAAATGGTTTCTCGCTTCTCAGGTATTCCAGTTCCTAAAAACAAGGCTGTGGTTGGTGGCAATGCCTTTTCTCACGAATCTGGTATTCATCAAGACGGAGTCCTTAAAAATCCTCTTACCTATGAAATCATCACTCCTGAATTGGTCGGTGTCAAGAGTAATAGCCTCCCACTTGGAAAATTGTCTGGTCGCCATGCCTTTGTCGAGAAATTAAGAGAACTAGCCCTAGATTTTACAGAAGAGGATATCAAACCACTCTTCGCTAAGTTCAAGGCACTGGCCGACAAGAAACAAGAAATCACAGATGCAGATATTCGTGCTCTGGTAGCTGGAACTATGGTTGAAAATCCAGAAGGCTTCCACTTTGATGATTTACAACTGCAAACCCATGCGGATAATGATATCGAAGCGCTCGTTAGCCTAGCTAATATGGATGGTGAGAAGGTCGAATTTAATGCGACAGGGCAAGGTTCCGTTGAAGCAATCTTTAACGCTATCGATAAGTTCTTTAACCAATCCGTCCGCTTGGTGTCTTACACTATTGACGCGGTGACAGATGGAATTGATGCCCAAGCTCGGGTCTTGGTAACTGTTGAAAATAGAGATACAGAAACCATCTTTAATGCAGCAGGGCTTGATTTCGATGTGTTGAAGGCTTCGGCTATTGCCTACATCAATGCCAATACCTTTGTTCAAAAAGAGAATGCAGGTGAGATGGGACGTAGCGTTTCCTATCGCGATATGCCTAGTGTGTAAAGGAGAATGCTATGACAAAGAAAATAGTAGCTCTAGCAGGGGACGGAATTGGCCCAGAAATCATGGAGGCCGGTTTAGATGTTCTGGAAGCTCTAGCTGAAAAAACAGGTTTTGACTATGAGATTGATAGACGACCCTTTGGCGGTGCAGGTATTGATGCTGAAGGTCATCCCTTACCTGATGAAACCCTCAAGGCAAGTAGGGAAGCAGATGCTATTCTCCTAGCGGCTATCGGTAGTCCTCAGTATGATGGAGCAGCGGTTCGGCCTGAACAAGGCTTGCTGGCTCTCCGTAAGGAACTCAATCTCTACGCTAATATTCGCCCTGTAAAAATCTTTGACAGTCTCAAGCATTTGTCACCACTCAAACCGGAACGAATTGCTGGTGTAGACTTTGTCGTGGTGCGTGAGTTGACAGGCGGGATTTACTTTGGAGATCATATCCTTAAAGAGCGCAAAGCGCGTGATATCAACGACTATAGCTATGAGGAAGTGGAGCTGATTATTCGCAAAGCCTTTGAAATCGCAAGAAGTCGGAGAAAAATCGTTACTAGTATCGATAAGCAAAATGTTCTAGCGACCTCAAAACTCTGGCGGAAAGTAGCTGAGGAAGTCGCGCAGGATTTCCCAGATGTAACCTTGGAGCACCAGCTAGTCGACTCAGCTGCCATGCTTATGATTACCAATCCTGCTAAGTTTGATGTCATCGTGACGGAGAATCTTTTCGGAGATATTCTATCTGATGAATCAAGCGTTCTATCTGGAACACTTGGAGTTATGCCATCAGCCAGTCATTCTGAAAATGGACCAAGTCTCTATGAACCTATTCACGGTTCAGCACCTGATATTGCTGGTCAAGGAATTGCCAATCCTATTTCCATGATTTTGTCAGTTGCCATGATGTTGGGAGATAGCTTTGGTTGTTATGAGGATGCAGAGCGTATCGAGCGTGCTGTTGAGGCAAGTTTGGCAGCTGGTGTTTTAACAAGAGATATAGGTGGACAGGCTTCGACCAAGGAAATGACAGAAGCTATTATTGCAAGGTTATGAAGTTAGACGAAAAAATTACTCTAGTCCTTTTGATTTGGAATGTCATGGTTTTCGTGATTTATGGCGTTGACAAATCCAAGGCAAGGAGAAGAGCTTGGCGCATCCCTGAGAAAATCTTACTTATTTTAGCATTTACTTGTGGTGGTTTTGGTGCCTGGTTAGCAGGAATCATTTTTCACCACAAGACTAGAAAATGGTACTTTAAAACAGTTTGGTTTCTTGGGATGGTGACTACACTAGTAGCCTTATATGTTATTTGGAGGTAATGGATGGCAGGAAAATCGATTTTTGATAAATTATGGGACCGCCATGTCATCACAGGTGAAGAGGGGCAGCCCCAACTCATGTATGTGGACCAGCACTATATTCACGAAGTGACCAGTCCACAGGCTTTTCAAGGATTGCGAGACGCAGGTCGCAGATTGAGACGACCAGATTTGACATTTGGAACCTTTGACCACAATGTCCCGACGGTCAATATCTACGATATTCGAGATGTCATTTCCAAGGCTCAAATTGATAAGCTGGCTGAAAATGTTGAGGAGTTTGGGATTGAACATGCGGCCCATGGTTCTGAAAAACAAGGAATTGTTCACATGGTTGGTCCAGAAACAGGACGGACCCAACCGGGGAAATTCATTGTCTGTGGAGACAGCCATACGGCAACTCACGGAGCTTTCGGAGCGATCGCCTTTGGAATTGGAACTAGTGAGGTCGAACATGTCTTTGCGACACAGACCCTCTGGCAGGTCAAACCCAAGAAAATGCTGGTGGAATTTACAGGTGTTCCTCAAAAAGGAGTTTATTCCAAGGATTTCATTTTAGCCTTGATTGCCAAGTACGGCGTTGCCTGTGGAGTTGGCTATGTGGTGGAATATAGGGGTCAGGCTATTGATGCACTGAGCATGGAAGAGCGCATGACCATCTGCAATATGTCCATCGAGTTTGGATCCAAGATGGGAATCATGAATCCGGATCAAACCACCTATGACTATCTCAAGGGACGAGAATGTGTTCCAGAGGACTTTGAAGAGGCTGTGGCGGATTGGAAAACAATTATCAGTGATGATGATGCTGTTTATGATAAGGTTATCCAGATGGATGTCTCAGGATTGGCTCCCATGGTGACCTGGGGAACCAATCCTGCTATGGGTGTTGACTTTGACAGTAGCTTTCCAGAAATTAAGGATATGAATGATGAGCGAGCCTACAATTACATGGACTTGGAGCCTGGTCAAAAGCCAGCAGATATTGAACTAGGCTATATCTTTATCGGGTCTTGTACTAATGCTCGTCTCAGCGATTTGCAACTGGCTGCGCGATTTGTTGAAGGGAAGAAAATAGCTCCTAATTTAACAGCTATCGTAGTTCCAGGCTCTCGTCCTGTCAAACGAGCTGCTGAGAAGTTGGGCTTGGACAAGGTTTTCTTAGACGCTGGTTTTGAGTGGCGAGACCCAGGTTGTTCTATGTGCCTAGGGATGAATCCAGACAAGGTCCCTGATGGTGTTCACTGCGCCTCAACCAGCAATCGAAACTTTGAAGACAGACAAGGCTTTGGCGCTAAGACTCATCTCTGTAGTCCAGCTATGGCAGCTGCGGCAGCTATTGCAGGGCGTTTCGTAGATGTTCGGCAAATGCCAGAAGCCCAGTAAGGAGAGGATATGGAGAAATTTACAGTTTATACGGGAACGACTGTTCCTCTTATGAATGATAACATTGACACTGACCAAATCCTTCCCAAGCAGTTTCTCAAGTTAATTGATAAAAAAGGTTTTGGTAAGTACCTCATGTATGCTTGGCGTTATCTGGATAACAAGTATACTGAGGACCCAGACTTTGTCTTTAACCGACCTGAATATCGCAAAGCCAGTATTCTCATTTCAGGGGATAACTTCGGAGCAGGGTCTTCGAGGGAACATGCAGCTTGGGCCTTAGCAGACTATGGTTTTAAGGTCGTGATTGCAGGGTCTTTTGGGGATATTCATTACAATAATGAACTCAATAATGGCATGTTGCCCATTGTTCAGCCCAGAGAGGTTCGAGAGAAACTAGCCCAGCTAAAACCAACCGACCAGGTAACTGTGGACTTGGAACAACAAAAAATCATCTCACCCGTTGGAGAATTTACTTTCGAAATCGATAGCGAGTGGAAACATAAACTCTTAAATGGTTTGGATGATATCGGTATTACTTTGCAGTATGAAGATTTGATTGTTGCTTATGAAAAACAACGTCCAGCCTATTGGCAGAATTAGAAGAAAAATAGAAAAGGAAATAGAACTATGACAAAACACATTCAATGGAACGGAACACTTTCACAAGAAGGCTATGACATTTTAAAAGGTGAGAGCGGTTGTATTGTTTGCCCTACTAAAGTTGGTTACATCATCATGACTAGCGATAAGGCAGGACTTGAACGCAAGTTTGAAGCTAAAGAGCGTAACCGTAACAAACCAGGTGTTGTTCTCTGCGGTAGCATGGATGAGCTTCGCGCTTTAGCACAACTCAACCCAGAAATTGAAGCCTTTTACCAAAAACATTGGGACGAAGACATTCTTCTTGGTTGTATCCTTCCTTGGAAACCAGAAGCCTTTGAAAAACTAAAAGCATACGGTGATGGCCGTGAAGAACTTATGACTGACGTGCGTGGTACTAGCTGCTTTGTTATCAAATTTGGGAAAGCTGGTGAACAATTGGCTGCCAAACTTTGGGAAGAAGGCAAGATGGTATACGCTTCATCTGCAAACCCATCTGGAAAAGGAAATCGTGGTAAGGTAGAAGGAATTGGAGAACGTATCGAAGGCGCAGTGGACCTTGTTATCGAGGCAGACGACTATGTGGCATCTATCCAGCCTGACAAAACGATTGAAACTCGCTACGAGCAAGGTGTGATGGTCTCTATGGTCGATAAAGACGGCAAACTCATCCCAGAACAAGGAGGAGCACGCTCAACTTCACCAGCTCCAGTTGTAATCCGCAAAGGGCTTGATATTGATAAGATTATGATGCACTTGTCAGATACCTTTAACTCATGGGACTACCGTCAGGGTGAGTATTATTAGAATGTAGAAGAAGTGGGGAGAAAATAATCTCTCCTCTTTTCTGTCTTTGATATAATCAAAACCCGAACAATATATTTTAATTTATAAAATTATTTGACAAAAACTGTACTTTAGTTTATAATAAATTAAGGAAACGTCGGAAAAGACGTAGTGATGCGAAAGCATAGGTAGGTCATTACAAAAGAAACGAGACATCGATATGTTAAATGAATTTCCAATTTTTGATTACGAAGATATTCAATTGATTCCAAATAAATGTGTGATTAAAAGCCGTGCAGAAGCGGATACAAGTGTCACTCTAGGAAATCATACCTTTAAACTACCTGTTGTACCAGCAAATATGCAGACGATTTTGGATGAAAATGTAGCAGAGCAACTAGCTAAAGGGGGCTACTTCTACATTATGCACCGTTTTGATGAGGAAGGACGCATTCCTTTTATTAAACGAATGCACGATCAAGGGCTCATTGCTTCTATCTCTGTCGGTGTTAAGGACTATGAGTATGATTTCGTTAGCCAACTCAAGGCTGATGCTCCGGAATATATCACGATTGACATTGCTCACGGTCATGCGGATAGCGTGATTTCTATGATTCAACACATCAAGAAAGAATTGCCAGATACTTTTGTCATTGCTGGAAATGTGGGAACACCAGAAGCCGTGCGTGAATTGGAAAATGCTGGTGCGGATGCTACTAAGGTCGGAATCGGTCCTGGTAAGGTTTGTATCACCAAGGTCAAGACTGGTTTTGGTACAGGTGGTTGGCAGTTAGCTGCCCTACGCTGGTGTGCCAAGGCTGCCCGTAAACCGATTATCGCTGATGGAGGAATTCGTACTCATGGCGATATTGCCAAGTCTATCCGTTTCGGTGCTAGCATGGTCATGATTGGCTCTCTCTTTGCAGGACACATCGAAAGTCCAGGGAACACGATTGAAGTTGATGGCGAACAGTTCAAAGAATACTACGGTTCAGCTTCACAATATCAAAAGGGTGCTTATAAAAACGTCGAAGGAAAACGCATCTTGCTTCCTGCCAAAGGTCACCTGCAAGACACTTTAACTGAGATGGAACAAGACCTTCAAAGTGCTATTTCTTATGCAGGTGGTCGTGAGGTAGCTGACCTTAAACACGTTGATTATGTTATCGTGAAAAACTCCATCTGGAATGGGGATGCTTCCCACTAAGACGGGCTATCCGTCTAGAAAAAACTTGTTATTAGAGCAAATTTCTGTTATAATAAGACAAGTTTCCACCCTTAGTGTAATGGATATCACGTAAGATTCCGGTTCTTGAGATGGGGGTTCGATTCCCTCAGGGTGGATGTAAACATCCTAAAAAAGCCTTTAATGGGGCTTTTTATTTATCCTGCCTCAAATTTGCCCCGAAAACTGAAAACATCATTCTAAAGAATGCGCAAATCCCCTCTAGTCCCGTTTTAGAGTGACTCAGGGGGCTTTTTTTGATATAATAAAAAGGACTGTTATCAGTTAGAAAGAGGTTGGTATGAAAGAATTACAAACTGTACTAAAGAACCATTTTGCAATCGAATTTGCAGACAAAAATTTACTGGAGACTGCCTTTACTCATACGAGTTATGCCAATGAGCACCGCCTCTTAAAAATTTCACACAATGAACGCTTGGAATTTTTAGGAGACGCTGTTCTACAGTTATTGATTTCAGAATATCTGTATAAAAAATATCCTAAAAAGCCTGAAGGCGATTTGTCCAAACTTCGTGCCATGATTGTCCGCGAGGAGAGTTTGGCTGGTTTTGCGCGTGATTGCCAGTTTGACCAGTTTATCAAGCTGGGTAAAGGAGAAGAAAAATCTGGTGGTCGCAATCGTGACACCATTCTTGGTGATGCCTTTGAAGCCTTTCTTGGTGCCCTCCTTTTGGACAAGGATGTGGCCAAGGTCAAGGAATTTATCTATCAAGTCATGATTCCTAAGGTTGAAGCAGGCGAATTTGAGATGATTACAGACTACAAAACCCATCTCCAAGAGTTACTACAGGTCAATGGAGATGTGGCTATTCGTTATCAGGTGATTTCTGAAACGGGTCCTGCCCATGATAAGGTCTTTGATGTAGAGGTTCTTGTTGAAGGCAAAAGCATTGGTCAAGGTCAAGGTCGTTCTAAGAAATTAGCAGAGCAGGAAGCTGCCAAAAATGCCGTTGAGAAAGGGCTGGATTCATGTATTTAAAGGAAATCGAAATTCAGGGATTCAAGTCTTTTGCTGAAAAGACCAAGGTCGTCTTTGACCAAGGTGTGACGGCAGTTGTTGGACCCAATGGATCTGGAAAGTCGAATATTACAGAAAGTCTGCGTTGGGCTTTGGGTGAGTCTAGTGTCAAGAGTCTCCGTGGTGGCAAGATGCCGGATGTCATTTTTGCTGGAACTGAAAGTCGCAAACCGCTCAATTATGCTTCTGTAGTTGTGACTCTGGATAATCATGACGGATTTATCAAGGATGCAGGTCAAGAAATCAGGGTAGAACGCCATATCTATCGTAGCGGAGATAGCGAATACAAGATTGACGGTAAGAAAGTACGTCTGCGTGATATTCATGATCTTTTCTTGGATACAGGTTTGGGACGAGATTCCTTCTCCATTATTTCCCAAGGGAAGGTTGAGGAGATTTTCAACTCCAAGCCTGAGGAACGTCGTGCCATTTTCGAAGAAGCTGCAGGAGTTTTGAAATACAAGACTCGCAGAAAAGAAACTGAGAGTAAACTACAACAAACTCAGGATAATCTAGACCGCTTAGAGGACATTATCTACGAGTTGGATAATCAAATCAAGCCTCTTGAGAAGCAAGCTGAGAATGCCCGTAAGTTTTTAGACTTGGAAGGTCAACGCAAGGCTATTTATTTAGACGTGCTGGTTGCTCAAATCAAGGAAAATAAGGCTGAACTAGAGTTGACAGAAGAAGAGTTGGCTCAGGTTCAGGAACTCTTGACGAGCTACTACCAAAAGCGGGAAAAATTAGAGGAAGAAAATCATACTCTTAAAAAGCAACGCCAAGATTTACAGGCTGAAATGGCCAAAGATCAGGGCAGTTTGATGGACTTGACCAGTCTGATTAGTGATTTAGAGAGAAAATTAGCCCTATCGAAATTAGAATCTGAGCAAGTAGCCCTCAATCAACAGGAAGCACAAGCTCGTTTGGCTGCTTTGGAGGATAAGAGAAAATCACTCAGCAAAGAAAAATCTGATAAAGAAAGCTCTTTAGCACTTTTAGAGGAAAATCTGGTCCAAAATAATCAAAAACTCAATCGTTTAGAAGCTGAATTGCTGGCTTTTTCAGACGATCCTGATCAGATGATTGAGCTCTTACGTGAACGCTTTGTAGCCCTTTTACAAGAAGAAGCAGATGTCTCAAACCAATTGACTCGTATTGAGAATGAGTTGGAAAATAGTCGTCAGCTTTCTCAAAAACAAGCAGATCAATTAGAAAAGCTGAAAGAACAGTTGGCTACAGCTAAAGAGAAGGCAAGTCAGCAAAGGAATGAGCTTGAAACTGCCAAGGAGCAGGTTCAGAAATTATTGGCCGACTATCAAATCTGTGCCAAGGAGCAAGAGGAGCAGAAAACTTCCTATCAAGCTCAACAAAGTCAACTCTTTGATCGTCTGGATAATCTCAAAAACAAACAGGCCAGAGCCCAAAGTTTGGAAAATATCCTTAGAAATCATAGTAACTTTTATGCAGGTGTCAAGAGTGTCCTCCAAGAAAAAGACCGTCTTGGTGGAATAATTGGGGCAGTCAGTGAGCACCTGATCTTTGATGTGCATTATCAAACTGCTCTGGAGATTGCACTTGGAGCCAGTAGTCAGCATATCATCGTAGAAGATGAAAACGCGGCAACCAAGGCGATTGATTTCCTTAAACGAAACAGAGCCGGTCGTGCAACCTTCCTTCCTTTGACGACTATCAAGGCTCGTACGATTTCTAGTCAGAATCAAGATGCTATCGCAGCAAGTCCAGGCTTCCTTGGCATGGCAGATGAGTTGGTGTCGTTTGATAAGAGACTAGAAGCCATTTTCAAAAACTTGCTAGCAACGACAGCTATTTTTGATAGTGTGGAACATGCGCGTGCAGCAGCTCGCCAGGTTCGTTATCAGGTTCGTATGGTGACATTGGATGGAACAGAGTTGCGCACAGGTGGTTCTTATGCAGGTGGTGCCAATCGCCAGAATAACAGCATTTTTATCAAGCCAGAACTGGAGCAATTACAAAAAGAAATTGCTGAAGAAGAAGCAAGTCTTCGTTCAGAAGAGGCGACTTTGAAGACCTTGCAAGATGAGATGGCTAGATTGACAGAATCATTAGAAGCCATCAAATCTCAAGGAGAGCAGGCTCGTATTCAGGAGCAAGGTTTGTCCCTCGCTTATCAGCAAACTAGTCAGCAAGTTGAAGAGCTAGAAACTCTTTGGAAACTCCAAGAAGAGGAATTAAATCGTCTTACTGAGGGAGATTGGCAAGCAGATAAGGAAAAATGCCAAGAGCGCCTTGCTACTATTTCCAGTGACAAGCAAAATCTGGAAGCTGAGATTGAAGAGATTAAGTCTAACAAAAATGCCATCCAAGAACGTTATCAGAACTTGCAAGAACAGGTAGCGCAAGCTCGCTTGCTTAAGACAGAACTGCAAGGGCAAAAACGTTATGAAGTAGCTGATATTGAGCGTTTAGGCAAAGAATTGGACAATTTAGATATAGAACAAGAGGAAATCCAGCGTCTTCTTCAAGAAAAGGTTGACAATCTTGAGAAAGTTGATACAGATTTGCTCAGTCAACAGGTAGAAGAATCCAAAACTCAGAAAACAAACCTCCAACAAGGTTTGATTCGCAAGCAGTTTGAGTTGGATGATATTGAAGGTCAGCTGGATGATATTTCCAGTCATTTGGATCAGGCTCGCCAGCAGAATGAGGAATGGATTCGAAAGCAAACACGTGCTGAAGCTAAGAAAGAAAAGGTCAGCGATCGCTTGCGCCATCTACAAAGTCAATTAACAGACCAGTATCAGATTAGCTATACTGAAGCTTTAGAAAAGTCTCATGAGTTGGAAAACCTCAATCTGGCAGAGCAAGAGGTGCAGGATTTAGAGAAGGCTATTCGCTCACTGGGTCCTGTCAACTTGGAAGCTATTGACCAGTACGAAGAGGTTTACAATCGTTTGGATTTCTTGAATAGCCAACGTGATGATATTTTGTCAGCGAAAAACTTGCTCCTTGAGACCATCACAGAGATGAATGATGAGGTCAAGGAACGCTTTAAATCCACCTTTGAAGCTATTCGTGAGTCCTTTAAAGTGACCTTCAAGCAGATGTTTGGTGGAGGTCAAGCAGACCTGATTTTGACTGAGGGAGACCTGCTGACAGCTGGTGTTGAGATTTCTGTTCAACCACCAGGCAAGAAAATCCAATCCCTTAACCTCATGAGTGGTGGGGAAAAAGCCCTATCGGCTCTTGCCTTGCTCTTCTCCATTATCCGTGTCAAGACCATTCCATTTGTTATCTTGGATGAGGTGGAAGCTGCGCTAGACGAAGCTAATGTCAAACGCTTTGGGGATTACCTCAATCGATTTGATAAGGACAGCCAGTTCATCGTCGTAACCCACCGTAAAGGAACCATGGCAGCGGCTGATTCTATCTATGGAGTGACCATGCAAGAATCAGGTGTCTCAAAAATTGTTTCGGTGAAGTTAAAAGATTTGGAAGAAACAGTAGACTAGTTACCAAACGATAGCATCTCTTAGGGGATGCTATTTTTTAAAACTAACATCTTGAATGATTTTTTAAGGTCAGTTCAGGGGCAAAAAACGACATTTGGGATTTCCTTTTAGCGAAAAGGCTTTCTCTATGATATAATAGTTTCATGATTACAACAGTACCTATAAAAAATGAAAAAGACATCGCAGTACCGGATAAAACAGTTCTTGTATTAGGCTATTTTGACGGTATTCATAAGGGACATCAGAAGCTTTTTGAAGTAGCTAGCAAGGCTTCTATGAAAGATTATCTACCAGTTGTCGTGATGACCTTTACAGAGTCTCCTAAGCTTGCTTTGCAACCGTACAAGCCAGAATTAATGCTTCATATTGTCAGCCATGAAGAACGGGAACATAAGATGAAATGGCATGGAGTAGAGGCTCTTTTCTTACTTGACTTTAGTAGTAAATTTGCTAGTTTAACGGGTCAAGAGTTCTTTGATACCTATGTTAGAGCTTTAAAACCAGCGATTATCGTAGCGGGATTTGATTACACGTTTGGTTCTGATAAGAAAACTGCGGATGATTTGAAGGATTATTTTGATGGAGAAATCATTATTGTTCCTCCCGTTGAGGATGAAAAGGGGAAAATTAGTTCTACTCGTATTCGTCAAGCTATTCTTGATGGAGATGTCAGAGAAGCTGGTCAGTTACTTGGCACTCCTCTACCATCACGTGGAATGGTTGTTCATGGGAATGCTCGTGGACGGACTATCGGTTACCCAACAGCAAACTTAGTTTTAAGAGATCGAACCTATATGCCAGCAGATGGTGTTTACGTAGTCGATATTGAAGTGCAGCGTAAAAGATATCGTGGAATGGCGAGTGTCGGGAAAAATGTTACTTTCGATGGAGAAGAGCCACGTTTTGAAGTCAATATTTTTGATTTTTCAGATGACATTTACGGTGAAACAGTTATTGTCTACTGGTTAGACCGTGTCCGAGAAATGGTCAAATTTGACTCCGTTGAAGAACTGGTAGACCAACTCCAGAAGGATGAAGAAATTGCTCGGAATTGGAAGGATGGAGATTCTGTCATTTAAAGGTCTCAGGTATAGAAAACGTCTGAAAAAGCTATTAGATGGATTAGTTATTTTGGTAGTAGTTTTGATAGTTTGATACAAAGCACTTTCAGTCCTCCTAGTTTCCTATTTTAGTAACTGTTTATGTTCAAATTATAGACGAGGCTTTATTATGCAAACGCAAGAAGAAATGAATGTTCTGGTACCCGAAAAATTAGCAGAAATTGAGCGTGATTTCGATGTCACAGTTTTGTGGGCTATTGAGTCTGGTAGTCGTGCATGGGGCTTTGAGTCTCCCGATAGTGACTTTGATGTACGATTTATCTACAAACACAAGCAAGAGTTTTATCTCCGTTTGAATGAACAGCGCGATGTTATCGAGCTACCAATTGACGATACTTGGGATGTGAGTGGCTGGGATTTAGACAAGACTTTAAAACTTTTTTATAAGTCTAATCCTACACTATTTGAATGGTTACAGTCTCCAATTATTTATCAACAGACGGATTTTATTGAACGAATACGTCCTCTTGCAACCCAGTATTTTTCTGAGAAAAAAATGCTGTACCATTACTTGAACACTGCAAGAACTCAAATGAATAAGTATCTTTCAGGAGATAAGGTCAAACCTAAAAAGTATTTCTATGCGCTGCGTCCTATTTTGGCTTGTCGCTGGATTGAAAAATACCATTCTGTTCCACCGATTTTGTTTGATGATTTGGTCAAAGAATTACTTCCGTCTCAAATGCAGGAGCATGTTTCAAGCTTGCTAGACATTAAGATAAATGGGCCTGAAGGTATGGAAATTGATCCGATAATGCCAATCCAGCACTACATCATCAAAAACATCAAAGAGCTGGATGCATACGTTCAAAGTGTTACCGAGGTGAAGAAAGACTGGAAAGCTCTAAATCAATTTTTTCTTGAAGAATTAGGGCATGACTGAGGTTGTTTATGGGTAAATGGACATGTAAATGCGGGCAAGCGATGAACGACCATAGGTCGCCCGATTCAAATGCTTATTCAGTTTACTCGGATGAGTTGTTAGTAGAAATCATGAATAAAAAAGATGGTAATGATTCAATTTCTTATGAAGACATTTCAGAGGCTTCATTTTATATGTGGAAGTGTCCTAAATGCGGTAGTTTCATGGTTTTTGGCGAAGACGGAGATGGAGATCGCTTTACTTTTTATGAACGCCAAGAAGTTGAAAAGGTCGAGCCTCTCTTTGATCCGGATCAAGAGTTAAATATCGTTGTTGTTGAGTTTCAGGAGGGAGGAAATGGCTATACTTATATCTGCGATGACCCAAATATCCATATTGGGCACGCTGTTATTGTCCCAGTAGGGAAGGAAAATACTGAAAAAACTGCATTAGTTGTGCAGAAGTATCATGCCCTACCAAGGGATATTACTTTTCCTGTTCAAAAGTTAAAACGTGTCATTCGTAGGTATTCATATTTCGACCCAATCACTTCGAAAAACGTTTGTAGAAATTTAATTAAGCTTGGAAGAATTTTTGATGCTTGCTCTAAAAACTCTAAACCAGCGCCTCAGCAAACATATTACGTTATCAAAACTCCCTTAGGCTATTTCTGGTTAGAATTAAATGGAGTTCCGATTCCAATGAAAATCACACAGATTCAAGTCAAAGATAAAAAGTACCAAGTAGATAGCGCCCTTTATATAAAGCCTTCAGAGATTAACTGTAGAAGATTCTATGAACTAGAGTTGTGTGCTGATTTTGATATTGATGCCTCGAGATGGATCGATGTTCTCTCAGATGAAAACGTTTGGGGCAATAGCTGGGAACTAAATGGCCTTCAATTTGGTATTACTGCTGGGGAATCTCCAGAATTTGAAGACGAAGTTGTTGCAAGAAAATATAGTCGTATTCCACTTTATTATGACTGGCACCCTGAATTTGAAGATTATTATGGATTCAGCTTAGCTTGGAAAAAATACGAGTCTGATAGCGATTTGTCAATAGATTTTTATACAACATAAGAAAGTTATAAAACATCAAAAATGACATCTTACTATAGACTATTTAACAAAAAACGAACAGGCTCTTTTTCTGTTATTCAGAAAAGAACTTGTTCGTTTTAACTTTTATGGTCTTAGCTTGCTTTTTTAAAACACGCGATATACATAGGGATTTTCTGGTTTATCGACTTTGGTAAAGCTATCGATTTCCAAGGTTGGGAGGTTTTGTTTGAGTTCTTTATGGTAGTGATTGACCAGTTTTCCTTTGGCTGTTATCCAGGTGTTGTTCTCATACTGACGGGTATTTCCCTTGGTCAGTAATCCATAGACACCTGAATCCGCGATACAGTGAATAATGCCGAAGCGGAACAGAAATTGGCTATTGGCATGACTGGGGTCATTATAGACAAAGCCAGTGAACTGGACTGTCTTACCCTCAAACTCATCTGGATAGTCGTAGATAGCTTCCATGACTTCCATATAGTTTTCATTCGTAATCTGAATGCTATCTTGGGACAAGTATTTATCCGCCGCAGTTCGCATCTCCTTTTCATAGGCTGTTTTTGAAAAATAAGAACTGGTATCTGGTTTCAAATATTGGCTTGTCGTCCCTTCACTTGTCTGAATGGCTTGATCCGTGCCTTCTGATAAGGGGAATTGATAGCCTTTGGCAGAAACGGTCTGAGAATCCAAGCTAACAGTTGGAAAAGTTAAACCGACGACAATTGGAATGGCAAGAAGAGCAATACTAGTTCCTTTAGATAATCGGCTATTCAGATGACTGTGGGTTTTGACTTGCTTCATCCAGATATACAGCTGGACGATTGCCAAGATAAAGGAAAGCACCATGGAAATATAGGCCAGATAGGAATAGTGCATGTTGATGTACTGGTTTAATTTGCCGGACAGATGGAGATAAATAGTCAATTCAAAATAGCCAGCTAAAACTAAAAATCGAATCATAGGACGACTCCAATCAAGAGAGAATATACTAAGACAACGAGTGTCACAATCGTAATGAAGTGACTGATAAATCGTGCTTTCAAGTAATTTTTCATCATGAGAATATTTTTGATATCCAGCATTGGGCCAATTACGAGAAAGGCCAAAACTGGTGCTAAGCCGAAACTCGAGAGAAGAGAAGATCCGATAAAAGCATCAGCCTCACTACAGAGAGAAAGAAGAAAGGCTAAAATCATCAAGAGCAGGATGGCAAAAAGAGGGGTTGCACTGATAGAGGTCAGAATCCGTGTCGGAACATAGACCTGTATAACAGAGGCAAAGAGACAGCCAAATACCAAATAACGCCCCGTATCAAAAAATTCATCAATGGCCTGCACAAAGACCTGAAAAACTTTTTTTGCAGAGCTCAAGTGAGAAAAATCATGCTCATGACAAGCCAACCGATCTTCTTTTTGAATCGGTTCTTGCCAGAAAAATCCTAGAAAAATCCCAAGTATCACAGCCACAAGAATGGAACCAAGAGCTCGTAACAGGGCAACGTGGAATGAGTTGCCAAAGGCAGAATAGGTCGCAAAGAGAACAATGGGATTGATAACAGGTGCTGTCACAAGAAAGGGAACGGCTGTGTAACTGGGAACCTTTTTTTCCAGAAAACGATTGATAATGGGGACGATTCCACATTCACAAGAAGGGAAAAGCATCCCGACAAAGGTCCCAAAAAAGATTCTCCCCCAACGATTTCGAGGGAGAAAATGATAAACCTTTTCAGGTGTGATATAAACCTCAATCAGCCCTGAAACAATACTTCCTATCAGAACGAAGGGTAGGGCTTCAATGATTATAGAGAGAAAAATAGCCCCAGTCTGAAGCACGCTAGATGGGAGTTGTTGGAAAGCAGTCATCTAGTTTTTCTTTTCTGCTTTAGCTTTTTTCTCTTTGTCATCAGGGAAAGTGACTTGCTTCAAATCTGGGAGTTTAGCAAACTCTTCAAACATCTTGTCCAAGTCGTCCGTTTTTGTAAATTTTACAGCCATAGGTGTACCTCGATTCTAAATTCTACCTCTATTATACTATTATTTTGAGGAAAAGTGAAAAGTTAAAATTGAGTATCTAACGAATAATAGAGCGTGATATATCCAAATATACACTATGATTATGATATAATAATTGTGAAATAACGGAGGAAATGATGGAACATAAAAAGATCGGTCAGGTAACTGACGAAGTAAAAGAAATTTTTAATATTGTTCTTGAAGCTAGTGATATTAAAGTTAACAAAGAAGGTTTAAGAAGTCATATGTTGAAACGGCATCATAATGATGTGATTCATCATATCGAAGATCTGGAACTCATACTAAGGAACCCAGATTTCGTCGGGGTCAATCCACGAGAGAAAGATGCTAGTTTTGAATATGTAAAAAGATTTGATAATAATGTTCTTGTTGCGATTAAGTTACATAAAAGTGGCGATTTCTTTTATGTTCCGACCATGTATCGTTTACAAGATTACAAGTTACAAGGTCGTATTAAGTCTGGTAGATTGAGAAAACTTGACAAAAAAAGTAGATAGTGCTAGAATAATATTAAAGAAAGACATTTGAGGGCAGAAAGGTTCCTGCCGCACCTTGAAAAAGGTATCTGAGATGCTGGGTACACCGACCAGCCAAGTGTCCGTTATTTCAAAGGAGGGAGCTTAATGCTCCTTTTTTGTTTAAAAATTTCAAAAAAGATTACACTCACCGCAGGCTCAGGCATGCGATTTTTTATTTGCTCTGAAAATTGATTCGTTAACTTCAACAAATAGCTTTATAAAGCGTTTTGTAAAAAATAAAAACAGTGAAATTACTCATAGATTTTTTTGTAATCTAGTAGAATTTTAAATTGAAACCTTCTCAATGAATAGAATATTGAAATGAAGTAAATTTATTTCCCAACTTATGTTTTAAAATTGTAAGAGCTAATTTGAAACGTTTAGCTTGTGGTATAATAGATTTATGGATAAAAAATATGAAAAAATCTCTCAGGATTTGGGAGTGACGTTAAAGCAAATCGATACCGTTCTAAGTTTGACAGCTGAAGGGGCGACAATTCCCTTCATAGCGCGTTATCGCAAGGACATGACTGGTAGTCTGGATGAGGTGGCGATTAAGGCTATTATCGACTTGGATAAAAGTCTGACCAATCTCAACGACCGTAAGGAAGCTGTTTTAGCTAAGATTCAAGAACAAGGCAAGTTGACAAAGGAGTTGGAAGAAGCAATCTTAGCAGCCGAAAAACTAGCAGATGTTGAAGAGCTCTATCTTCCATACAAGGAAAAGCGTCGGACCAAGGCAACCATTGCCCGTGAAGCCGGACTCTTTCCTCTTGCTCGCTTGATTTTGCAGAATGTAGCGGACTTAGAGAAAGAGGCTGAAAAGTGTGTCTGTGAAGGATTTGCGACTGGTAAGGAGGCCTTGGCTGGTGCAGTTGATATCTTGGTCGAAGCCTTATCGGAGGATGTCAATTTACGCGCTCTAACTTATCAGGAGGTGTTGAGACACTCTAAACTCACTTCTCAAGTCAAGGATGAAAGTCTTGATGAAAAGCAGGTTTTTCAGATTTATTATGATTTTTCAGAGACGGTTGGAAATATGCAGGGTTATCGTACCTTGGCTCTCAATCGTGGGGAGAAGCTAGGTGTCTTGAAGGTCGGTTTTGAACATGCAACGGACCGTATCCTTGCCTTCTTTGTTGCTCGTTTTAAGGTAAAAAATGCCTACATAGATGAGGTAGTTCAGCAATCTGTTAAGAAAAAAGTCTTGCCTGCTATCGAGCGCCGTATTCGGACAGAATTAACCGAGAAAGCAGAAGAAGGAGCTATCCAACTCTTTTCTGACAATTTGCGCAATCTCCTATTGGTTGCTCCACTGAAAGGGCGCGTGGTTCTTGGGTTTGACCCAGCCTTTCGTACAGGTGCCAAGCTAGCTGTCGTGGATGCAACAGGAAAAATGCTGACAACTCAGGTTATTTATCCTGTTAAACCAGCATCAGCTCGTCAAATCGAAGAAGCTAAGAAAGATCTGGCAGACTTGATTGGTCAGTACGGCGTGGAAATCATTGCAATCGGAAATGGAACGGCCAGTCGTGAAAGTGAAGCCTTTGTGGCAGAAGTCCTTAAGGATTTTCCAGAAGTCAGCTATGTTATCGTCAATGAAAGTGGTGCTTCGGTCTATTCTGCCAGTGAACTTGCCCGTCAGGAGTTTCCAGACTTGACTGTTGAAAAACGCTCTGCTATTTCTATCGCCCGTCGTTTGCAAGATCCCCTTGCCGAGTTGGTTAAAATCGATCCTAAGTCAATCGGTGTCGGTCAGTACCAGCATGATGTCAGCCAGAAGAAACTGTCTGAAAGTCTGGACTTTGTTGTCGATACCGTGGTGAACCAAGTCGGTGTCAATGTCAATACGGCTAGCCCAGCTCTTCTTTCCCATGTCGCTGGACTCAATAAAACCATTTCTGAAAATATCGTCAAATACCGTGAGGAAGAAGGAAAAATCACTTCACGTGCCCAAATCAAGAAAGTTCCTCGGTTAGGTGCCAAGGCTTTTGAACAGGCAGCTGGTTTCCTTCGTATCCCTGAAAGTAGCAATATCCTTGATAATACAGGAGTTCACCCAGAAAACTATGCTGCGGTTAAGGACCTCTTCAAACGTTTAGATATTAAAGACCTAAACGAAGAAGCACAAAGCAAACTCAAGTCGCTTTCAGTCAAGGAAATGGCGCAAGAGCTCGACCTTGGTCCCGAAACTCTTAAAGATATCATTGCAGACCTTCTCAAACCAGGTCGAGATTTCCGTGATTCCTTTGATGCTCCAGTTCTCCGCCAAGATGTCCTAGATATCAAAGACCTAGTGATTGGTCAGAGGCTAGAGGGTGTGGTGCGTAATGTAGTTGACTTTGGTGCCTTCGTTGACATTGGAATTCACGAAGACGGCTTGATTCACATTTCGCATATGAGTCGCAAGTTTATCAAACACCCTAGTCAAGTTGTGTCAGTCGGAGATTTGGTGACCGTTTGGGTCAAGAAAATCGATACTGAACGTGAAAAAGTCAATCTGTCGCTCCTCGCTCCAAATGAAACTGACTGATTACGTCAAGCAGGTTTCACTAGAAGACTTCGGCAAACCTTTTATCCATCATGTTCAGTGGAATAGGCGTCTACGTTCGACAGGTGGGCGATTTTTCCCCAAAGATGGGCATTTGGATTTTAATCCCAAGGTTTATCAGGAACTCGGTCTGGATGTTTTTAGGAAAATTGTCCGCCATGAACTCTGTCATTATCACCTCTATTTTCAAGGGAAGGGCTATCAACACAAGGATCGGGATTTTAAGGAACTGTTGAAAGCAGTGGATGGATTACGCTTTGTGCCCTCCTTGACAAATAGCCACTCTAAACCACCCAAACTCTATCGTTGTCAATCCTGCCAGCAAAGGTATCATCGAAAGCGAAAGATTGATACCAAACGCTATCGCTGTGGACTTTGTAGAGGTAAATTGCTACTTATAAATCAGCCTGAGGACTGATGAAAGCCGAGCCTACCCGTGATATACTATGTCTAACCTAGCAGAAAGAGGAAAAATCATGAACAGTAAATTTTATAAAATGAGACGAAATCGCATGATTTCAGGAGTTCTGGCAGGTCTGTCAGATAAGTGGAACTTTGATGTTACCCTTGTTCGTTTCTTGTTTGCCATTTTTACAGTTGCAAACTTTGGACTTGGCGTGATTATCTATATCATCCTAGCTTCTATCATGCCTACCAAGGAAGAAATCGAAGCAGAAATGTACGGAACAGGCCCACGCAAACGCAAAGAAGTCCAGGCCATTGACGATAATGAAGGCTGGTTTTGGTGAGGTAGAAACAGTTATTTTACTGTTAGTCTATGAATTAGACTAATCTATTTTAAAATTTTTGAACCCTTGTATCTGCAAGGGTTTTCTTCTTGCTTTCTTTTTATGGTAAAATATTTCTAATAAAATATCTACATTCCCCCAATCTTACAAAAATGTAAGATTAAAGCCTTTTTTGTAAGGTTAGGTTATGGCAAGCGGTCTTTTTTTGATGTAAACTAGACTCATAAAGAACAAAGGAGTAACATCATGAAAAAAATCTTACATAAGAAAACAAGAAAACTAAGCCACAAAGATATCGAGCGCGTTCAGTTGGGGTGCGCTATGATGCAAGCAACATTTCATTTGATGGGATATTAAGAAAGGAGATTCTCATGACACTTTTAGATGTAAAACACGTTCAAAAAATTTATAAAACTCGTTTTCAGGGCAACCAAGTAGAAGCCCTCAAGGATATTCACTTTACCGTCGAAAAAGGCGATTACGTCGCTATCATGGGTGAGTCTGGTTCTGGTAAATCAACTCTTCTCAATATTCTAGCTATGCTGGATAAACCAAGTCGTGGGCAGGTTTACTTAAATGGAACGGACACCGCAACCATTAAAAATTCACAAGCCTCTAGCTTCCGTCGTGAAAAGCTAGGATTTGTCTTCCAAGACTTTAACTTGCTAGATACTCTATCTGTTAAGGATAATATCTTGCTTCCACTTGTCTTGTCAAGAAGACCTATTACGGAGATGATGAAGAAATTGGTGGTGACAGCTGAGAATCTGGGAATCAACCAATTACAAGAGAAGTACCCTTACGAGATTTCTGGTGGTCAGAAACAGCGTGTAGCAGTAGCACGCGCCATCATCACAGAACCTGAAATTCTCCTTGCGGATGAGCCAACAGGAGCCCTTGACTCCAAATCATCTGCAGCCTTACTTGATGTCTTTGATGAAATCAATGAGCGCGGCCAAACTATTCTCATGGTAACTCACTCAACGGCAGCAGCTAGCAGAGCCAAGCGCGTGCTCTTTATCAAAGACGGCATTCTTTACAATCAAATCTACCGTGGAGAGAAGACAGAGCGTCAGATGTTCCAAGAAATCTCTGATACCTTGACTGTCATGGCAAGCGAGGTGAATTAGTATGTTTCGATTAACCAATAAGTTAGCGGTATCGAACTTGATTAAAAACCGCAAACTCTACTATCCTTTTGCGCTGGCTGTTCTCTTGGCAGTCACTGTCACCTATCTCTTTTACTCTCTAACCTTCAATCCCAAGATTGCTGAAATCCGTGGAGGAACAACCATTCAGGCTACACTTGGATTTGGTATGTTTGTCGTCACCCTTGCGTCAGCCATTATCGTCCTCTATGCCAATAGTTTTGTCATGAAGAACCGTTCCAAGGAACTAGGAATTTATGGCATGTTGGGCTTGGAAAAGCGTCATCTTATCAGTATGACCTTTAAGGAGTTAGTGGTATTTGGGATTCTAACTGTTGGAGCGGGTATCGGTATTGGAGCCTTGTTTGACAAGTTAATTTTCGCTTTCCTACTCAAACTGATGAAATTAAAGGTAGAACTAGTCGCTACCTTCCAAATGAATGTTGTCATTGCAGTACTTGTTGTCTTCGGTTTGATTTTCCTAGGCCTCATGTTCCTGAATGCTCTTCGAATCGCGCGTATGAATGCCCTCCAGCTTTCTCGTGAAAAAGCTAGTGGTGAGAAAAAAGGTCGTTTCCTACCTCTACAAACTATTCTTGGTTCCATAAGTTTAGGGATTGGCTACTATCTTGCCCTTACTGTAAAAGATCCTCTCACAGCCCTAACAACTTTCTTCCTAGCTGTTTTACTGGTTATCTTTGGTACCTATCTTTTGTTCAATGCAGGGATTACCGTTTTCCTTCAAATCTTAAAGAAAAATAAGAAATACTATTACCAACCAAATAACCTTATCTCAGTCTCTAACTTGATTTTCCGTATGAAGAAAAATGCAGTTGGATTAGCAACAATCGCTATTTTGTCAACAATGGTCTTGGTTACCATGTCTGCAGCGACAAGCATTTTCAATGCCTCAGAATCCTTTAAAAAAGTGATGAATCCGCATGACTTTGGAATTACTGGACAAAATGTTGAAAAAGAAGACTTGGACAAACTCTTGAGCCAGTTTGCAAGTGACAAAGGTTATAGTGTCAAAGAGAAAGAAGTGCTTCGTTACAGTAACTTTGGTATTGCAAATCAAGAAGGAACCAAGTTAACCATTTTTGAAAGGGGACAAAATCGTGTTCAACCTAAAACAGTCTTCATGGTATTTGACCAAAAAGACTATGAAAATATGACTGGTCAGAAGCTTTCTCTATCAGGCAATGAGGTCGGCCTCTTTGCAAAGAATGAGGGAGTTAAAGAACAGAAAACTCTAACTCTGAACGATCATCAATTTTCTGTCAAAGAAGAATTTACTAAAGATTTCATTGTCAACCATGTCCCAAATCAGTTTAATATTTTGACTGCTGATTACAATTACCTTGTTGTTCCTAATTTGCAAGCATTTTTGGATCAATTCCCAGATTCGGCTATCTATAATCAGTTTTACGGTGGCATGAATGTAAATGCCAGCGAAGAAGAACAACTCAAGGTTGCTGAAGAATATGATAAATACCTCAATCAATTTAATGCTCAATTAAACAAGGAAGGTAGCTATGTTTATGGTAGCAATCTATCAGATGCTAGTGCTCAAATGAGTGCCCTCTTTGGTGGTGTCTTCTTTATCGGTATTTTCCTATCCATTATCTTTATGGTCGGAACCGTTCTGGTCATCTACTACAAACAAATTTCTGAAGGCTACGAAGACCGTGAACGCTTTATTATCTTGCAGAAAGTCGGTTTAGATCAAAAGCAAATCAAGCAAACCATTAACAAACAGGTTTTAACTGTTTTCTTTCTTCCTTTGCTTTTTGCCTTCATACATCTCGCCTTTGCCTACCATATGCTTAGTCTGATTTTAAAAGTGATTGGTGTAATAGATACGAATATGATGTTGATTGTGACCTTGTCTATCTGCGCTATCTTCCTTATCGCCTATGTGCTGATTTTCATGATTACTTCAAGAAGTTATCGCAAGATTGTCCAAATGTAAAAAAAGATACCTCGACTTCAAAATCGAGGTATTTCTTGTCTTCTAAATGCTGAAAAGTTGTCCGAGTAAGAAGGTAACTCCCATGGTCAAGAGACCAATAGCAAGGTTCCGAATCATAGCCGTTTTGGTTGGGGCTTTTCCAAGTCTTGCACTAGTGTAACCAGTGAGAAGAAGGGCCACACCGACGATAAGGACGGTAGCAAGGATGCGGTATTCACTTGGGAAAATGGTAATTGAAAGCATGGGTGGTAAGCTACCAAGGAAAAAAGAAATAAAGCTAGAGATGGCAGCGTGCCAAGGATTGGTAAACTCTTCATACTCTATCCCGTATTTTTCCTCTACCAAAGCCTTGAGCGGATTATTTAAAAAGGCTTTGTTGGTGAGAAGTTGGGCTGATGTTTCACACTCGCCATTTTGAATATAGGCAGCATAGAGGGACTTTTTGGCTAGTTCCATATCTTGGTCTAGCAAGACTTGCTCACGCGCAACGGCCGCTTCCTCAGTATCTTTTTGAGTTGAAACGGACACATATTCTCCACCTGCCATCGAAAAGGCACCGGCCAAAATAGCCGCAAATCCTGATAAAAAGATAATCCAGATATTGCTCGTAGCACTGGCAACCCCAATAACCACACCAGCGATGGAAATAATCCCATCATTAGCACCAAGAACACCCGCACGCAGGATATTTAAACGACCTGCAAAATTTGAATCGATTTCGTGATTTGTTTCTGACATACTATTCTCCTTTTTATCCAGTATAAAGGAAAGAGGTAATGAAATCAATCTTTTAAAAGTATCTGAAAAAAGTTGCACGATTTTAATTTTACGAGCTTTTTTAAAAGTTAGAAACACCACTAGCTAGTAGAGAAGGATAAAAGAGATGCAAAGCTGATAGACTCGTCCTTTTTCTAGTTATCTATGGTATAATAGGAGGTAGATTTACTAATCGGAGTAAGAAAGATTTTATGATTAAACTAGTAGCAACAGATATGGACGGAACCTTCCTAGATGAGAATGGACGCTTTGATATGGACCGCCTCAAGTCTCTCTTGGTTTCCTACAAGGAAAAAGGGATTTACTTTGCGGTGGCTTCGGGGCGCGGATTTTTATCTCTAGAAAAATTATTTGCTGATGTTCGTGATGACATTATTTTTATCGCGGAAAATGGCAGTTTGGTAGAATATCAAGGTCAAGACTTGTATGAAGCGACCATGTCTCGTGAGTTTTATCTGGCAACTTTTGAAAAGCTGAAAACGTCACCTTATGTAGATATCAATAAATTGCTCTTGACGGGGAAAAAAGGCTCTTATGTGCTAGATACAGTTGATGAGACTTATTTAAAAGTGAGTCAGCACTATAATGAAAATATCCAAAAAGTAGCGAGTTTGGAAGATATCACAGATGACATTTTCAAATTTACAACCAACTTCACAGAAGAAACGCTGGAAGCTGGGGAGGCTTGGGTAAACGAAAACGTGCCTGGTGTTAAGGCCATGACAACTGGCTTTGAATCCATTGATATTGTTCTGGACTATGTCGATAAGGGTGTGGCTATTGTTGAATTGGCTAAAAAACTTGGTATCACAATGGATCAGGTTATGGCTTTTGGAGACAATCTAAATGACTTGCATATGATGCAGGTTGTGGGACATCCTGTAGCTCCTGAAAATGCACGACCTGAAATTTTAGAATTAGCAGAGACAGTGATTGGTCACCATAAGGACCAGTCGGTTATAGCTTATATGGAGGGCTTATAATGGCAGATATAAAATTGATTGCATTGGACTTGGACGGGACTTTGCTGACTACTGATAAAAAGTTGACGGATCGTACCAAGGCAACCTTGAAAGCTGCGCGTGATCGTGGTATTAAGGTTGTATTGACAACTGGTCGTCCCTTAAAAGCTATGGATTTCTTTCTCCATGAGCTAGGGACTGAAGGCCAAGAAGATGAGTATACCATTACTTTTAATGGTGGTTTGGTTCAGAAAAATACAGGTGAAATCCTTGATAAGACAGTTTTTTCATATGATGATGTGGCACGCTTGTATGAGGAAACAGAGAAATTATCACTGCCTTTTGATGCTATCTCAGAAGGAACTGTTTATCAAATTCAATCCGACCAAGAAAGTCTTTATGCCAAATTTAATCCAGCTTTGACTTTTGTTCCAGTGGACTTTGCAGACTTGTCTAGTCAAATGACCTACAACAAATGCGTGACTGCCTTTGCTCAAGAACCCTTGGATGCAGCCATTCAGAAGATTTCTCCAGAATTGTTTGATCAATATGAAATCTTTAAATCACGTGAAATGTTGCTAGAGTGGTCACCAAAGAATGTTCATAAAGCAACAGGTTTGGCTAAACTAATCAGCCATCTTGGAATCGACCAAAGCCAAGTCATGGCCTGTGGTGATGAGGCCAATGACCTTTCTATGATTGAGTGGGCAGGACTCGGTGTTGCCATGCAAAACGCTGTTCCTGAAGTCAAGGAAGTCGCAAATGTGGTAACTCCTATGACCAACGATGAGGAAGCTGTCGCCTGGGCTATCGAAGAATATGTGCTAAAGGAGAATTAAGATATGGGATTATTTGACCGTCTATTCGGAAAAAAAGAAGAACCTAAAATCGAAGAAGTTGTAAAAGAAGCTCTGGAAAATCTTGATTTGTCTGAAGATACAGAAGCTGAGGAAGTTTCTCAAGAAGATGCAGAAGTTGAAATTGTTGAACAAGCTGAGCTCCAAGAAGATAAAATCCAAGACACAGTTGAAGAAAGTCTGGATTCAGAGCCAGTTGTAGAGATTCCTCAAGAAGAAATAGAAGAATTTGTAAACTCAGAAGAAGTCTCAGAGAAAGAGAATTATGAGTTCCTAGAGACTGTAGAAGAAAATAGTTCTGAAGTGCTTGAACCAGAAACGTCTCAAGTAGAAGAAACTGTTCAGGAAAAATATGATCGTAGTCTTAAGAAAACTCGTACAGGCTTCGGTGCTCGTTTGAATGCCTTCTTTGCCAATTTCCGCTCTGTCGATGAAGAATTCTTCGAGGAACTGGAAGAATTACTGATCATGAGTGACGTTGGTGTCCAGGTGGCTTCTAATTTAACTGAGGAACTACGCTACGAAGCCAAGCTTGAAAACGCCAAGAAACCTGACGCACTACGCCGTGTCATCATTGAGAAATTGGTTGAGCTTTATGAAAAGGATGGCAACTACGATGAAAGTATCCACTTCCAAGATGGCTTGACAGTCATGCTCTTTGTTGGTGTTAATGGTGTTGGGAAAACAACTTCTATCGGGAAACTAGCTCACCGCTACAAACAAGCAGGTAAGAAGGTCATGTTGGTTGCGGCAGATACCTTCCGTGCGGGGGCAGTAGCACAGCTAGCTGAATGGGGCCGTCGTGTAGATGTTCCGGTTGTAACTGGACCTGAAAAAGCTGACCCAGCCAGTGTAGTCTTTGATGGCATGGAACGGGCTGTAGCCGAAGGTATCGATATTCTTATGATTGATACCGCTGGTCGTCTGCAAAATAAGGATAACCTTATGGCTGAGCTAGAAAAGATTGGTCGTATCATCAAACGTGTTGTGCCAGAAGCACCGCATGAAACTTTCTTGGCTCTGGATGCATCAACAGGTCAAAATGCCCTTGTACAGGCCAAAGAATTTTCAAAAATCACACCTTTAACTGGAATTGTCTTGACTAAGATTGATGGAACTGCTCGAGGTGGTGTGGTTCTAGCCATCCGTGAAGAACTCAATATTCCTGTAAAATTGATTGGTTTTGGTGAAAAAATCGATGATATTGGAGAGTTTAACTCAGAAAACTTTATGAAGGGTCTCTTGGAAGGCTTAATCTAATTAGAAGTAAAAATCCTGCAAGGAACAAACTTGCAGGAATTTTTTTATTCTAAACGACCATCTTGACGATAGGCGATATCTGGTTGCCAAGTCCATTTGGCACCGAATTTTTCAAGTAAGTCAAAGCTTGCTTGAGGTCCCATGCTTCCAGCTTTATAGTCATGAAGTGGGGCACCATTTTCAGCCCAGAGTTCTTCGATACGGTCAATCAATTTCCATGACGCACCAACTTCATCCCAGTGGCTAAAGTTAGTTGAGTTGTTATTTAAGACATCATAAATCAATTTCTCGTATGGTTCTGGAGAAGCACCAGTTGCGGTCGCATCTGTACGGTAATCAAGTGAGTTGGGAGCCAAGTTGAATTCTTCTCCTACTTGCTTTCCATTTAGGCTAAGAGAGAAGCCTTCTGTTGGTTGGATATAGATGGTCAAAATGTTTGGAGCAAGTGGTTCTCCAAAGATAGAATCCATTTGTTTAAAGACGATGTTGACATGAGTTCCTTTCTCAGTCAGTCGTTTACCAGTACGGAAGAAGAAAGGAACACCACTGAAGCGATCGCTGTTTACAAAGAAGGCACCAGATGCAAAGGTTTCAGTTGTAGATTCTGGATTCACATTTGGCTCGCTACGATAAGAGATATATTTCATGCCATCAATCTTACCTGAACGGTATTGACCACGGATAAAGTGTTCTTTAAGCTCTTCATCCGTTGGATGATAGAGGTTTTTAAAGACCTTAATCTTTTCAGCACGAATCTCGTCCTTTGTGAAGCTTGCTGGCTTATCCATGGCAAGCAGAGAAAGCAGTTGCAAAGTGTGGTTTTGGACCATGTCACGGAGTGCACCAGATTGGTCATAGTAACCACCACGTTCTTCTACACCCAAGCGCTCCGCAAAGGTAATTTGAACATTATCGATAAAGTCCTTGTTCCAAACATTTTCAAAAATCAGGTTTGCAAAGCGAACTGCAAAGATGCTTTGGATCATTTCCTTACCAAGATAATGGTCGATACGGAAAATTTGTTCTTCGTCAAATGTTGCCAGGAGCTCGTCATTCAACTTGCTTGCAGTTGCGTAATCTGTACCAAATGGTTTTTCAACGATTAAGCGCTCAAAACCTTTACCATCCACAATGTTTTCAGACTTGAGGTGTTTGGCGATAGTTCCAAAGAACTGAGGTGCCATAGACAAGAAGAAGAGCTTGTTGTGTTCAGCTTGGTACTTGTCATTTAGTTCAGCCTGCAATTGACGTAAAGCAATGTAGTGTTCTGTATCATTGACATCATGACTTTGATAGTAGAAGTGGCTAGCGAACTCCTGAGCTTGTTCGGTACTATCTGCCAAATCAAGGATGGATTCGACTACAACAGATTCAAAATATTCCTTGCTCCAAGGACGACGAGCAGTTCCAATGACTGCAAAGTGCTCGGAAAGATTGCCGGATTTATATAGTCTAAAAAGGGAAGGGTAGAGCTTGCGTTTAGCCAGGTCTCCACTCGCACCGAAAATTGTAACAATAACCTTAGATGACATCTAGCTACCTAATTTCTATTTTTATTCCTAGTCTTGCTAGGTATGAGGAAATCTCATTTCATAAACTTAATTCTAACATAATTTTCCGAAAAATCAAAAAATCCAATACGGGATAGAAAAAAACTGCAAGGAAATCCTTACAGTTTAAGTTTAGACGTTTAGGACCTTGTCCAAGAACTCTTTCAGACGTGGGTGTTGTGGGTTGTCAAAGATTTGATCTGGTGTTCCGTCTTCAAGGAATTCACCGTCTGCAGTAAAGATAACGCGGTTGGCAACCTGACGAGCAAATCCCATCTCATGGGTTACGATAATCATGGTCATGCCTTGCTCAGCCAATTCTTTCATAACGTTTAGTACGTCTCCAACCATCTCAGGGTCAAGTGCAGAAGTTGGTTCATCAAAGAGCATGATGTCTGGATTCATTGCTAGTCCACGAGCGATGGCCACACGTTGTTTTTGACCACCTGATAGGCTATCTGGGTTAGCATTAGCTTTATCTGCTAGCCCAACCTTCTCAAGCAACTCCATTCCCAATTTTTCAGCTTCTTCCTTAGTCATCAACTTGTGCTCAATTGGAGCAAAAGTAATGTTGTCCAATACAGACATGTGTGGGAAGAGGTTGAAGTGTTGGAACACCATTCCGATATTTTCACGGACGTGGTCAACGTTGGTTGTTTTTTCAGTTAAGTCATAACCGTTCACAGTGATGTGACCACTCGTAACTTCTTCTAAAAGATTGAGGCTACGGAGGAAGGTTGACTTACCAGAACCTGAAGGACCGATGATACAAACAACATCTCCTTCGTAGAATTTAGTTGTAATCCCTTTTAGGACCTTATTTTTTCCATATTGCTTATGTAAGTCATTTACATCAATTTTTAATTTTGCCATTAACGAATCCTCTTTTCTAAGCGTTTCGCTAGTCTAGTCAAAAGTGTGATAATTACAAGATAGAAGATAGCAAGGATTGCATACATCTTGAAACTTTGGTAGTTACGGGCGATGATAATCTTACCAGTTTGGAAGAGTTCAACCAAACCGATAGCAGATACGATAGTTGTATCTTTAAGAGCAATAACGAATTGGTTAACAAAGTTTGGCAACATCAATTTAGTGGCTTGTGGCAAGATAATCTTACGCATGGTTTTTCCATAAGAGATACCCAAGCTTCGGCTGGCTTCCATTTGACCAACAGGAACGGCCTGAATACCACCACGAACGATTTCAGCGATATAAGCCGCTGCATTGAGTGAGAGGGCAATAGTACCAGCTACAAAGTCGTTAATTGGACTTTGTTGGCCTGTGATAGACTCGATGAAGTTTGGAATTCCCCAGAAGATGAAGGCTGCAAGAATCATCAATGGAATACCTCGAATAACATCAACGAAAATCTCAGAGATTACACGAAGAGATTTATAGGGGCTGACACTAAACATACCGAAGATAATCCCGATGACAATGGCAATAGCAAATGAGATAAGAGCTAGAGCAAGAGTGATACCAAGCCCGCTAAGGAGCTGTTTGTAGTTATTTTGAAGCAAGCCCCAGATAGTTGTTTCGTCAACAGTGCTTGTTGAAGCAGATGAAGATTCGCTAGCTAGGTATTTATCAAGAATCTTTTGGAATTCTCCGTTTGCTTTAAGGTTTGCAAGTCCGTTGTTGAACATTTCAATCAATTCTGGATTTGCTCCTTTTTTAACGGCAAAGGCTGTTTCACCGATTGGAGTTCCAGGGATTGGTGTTTTCAATTTTTGTCCTTGACTGATAGAATATTTGAGGACAGGCTCATCATCCATAACGGCATCGATAGCTCCAGTATTTAAACTGTCATACATTGAAGAACCATCAGCGAAGGTTTTAATTTGATAACCGTATTTGCTTTGATTTTCTGTTAGGAAGGTTTGAGAAGCAGTTCCGTTTTTAACACCAACCGTCTTCCCTTTCAAATCTTCATAAGAAGCAATGGTACTTGATTCTTTGACACCAAGGATAGTATTGGCTGTGTAGTAGGATTCTGAGAAGTCAAAAGTTGCCTTACGAGCATCTGTGACAGACATACCAGCAATGATACCATCAGCTTGTCCAGCTTGAACAGCACTGATAGCGGCATCGAAACCAGGGTTGGTGATTTCAATTTCAAAACCTTGGTCTTTAGCAATTGCCTTAATCAATTCCATATCAATACCAGTAAATTGGTTGCTTGAGTTTTGGAAAACAAAAGGTGCAAAAGAAGAATCGCTGGCAATGATGTATTTGGCTTTAACAGGAATGGCTTTTAATCCTGCTAGAGTAGTTGTAGTTGGCACTGCTGAAGATGATGAAGCAGTCCATTTCTTGATGATTTTATCAAGACTACCATCTTTTTTCATTTCAGCCAAGGCTTGGTTAAATTCAGTGACTAGGTGCTCGTATTTGCTTCCTTTTTTAACACCGAAAGCAAAACTTCCTACAGCTTCACCATCCATTTCAATATGGAGGTCTTGACCTTGGTTAATGGCATATTCGATAACAGGTTTGTCATCCATCATGGCATCGATAGCACCAGCACTCAAGCTGTTGTTCATCAAATCACTAGTGTCAAATGTTTTAATAGTAAACCCGTATTTATCTTTGATTGTTTCAAGAAAACGTTGAGCAGCAGTTCCGTTTTTAACACCAACAGTTTTGCCAGTTAATTGGTCGTACTTGCTAATTTTGTGTGCCTTTGTAGTTGCAATGACAACTTTTGTATCATAGTAAGTATCAGACATGGTGAAGACTTTTTCACGTTCTTTCGTCTTTGTCATCCCTGCCATGATAGCGTCAGCTTGACCAGCTTGAACCGCATTGACCGCTGCGTCAAATCCAGGATAGGACATCTGAATGTTCCATCCTTTAATCTCAGCGACTTTGTTGATAATGTCAACATCAATTCCTTTATAAGTTTGATCTGAATCTTTAAACTCAAAAGGTGCATAGGCGGTATCAGAAACAATCTTAATCGTCTCTGCTTTCGCAATACCTAATGAGAAAATTGGGAATAAAATTAGCAAAAATGCTAGAAATTTTTTCTTCATTTTTAGTCTCCTTTTCCGAATATTTTCCCATTATATCAGAAAAAGTAAAAAAAGGCAAATTTTTATATTTTTGTGTCAGAAAATATAACATTGATTTTTTCTTTTCTTCCTTGAATTGCTATTAAAAACTGCTATAATAATAGTATATATAGAAGAAAAGAGGACAGGGATATGAAGAACAAAAGAATATTTAAAGACTTCCAAGCTTCAAAAATGAGTTTAAACATTTACACAAGCCCCTTGTTAGCCTTTGCTTTTGTCTTCATAGGAGAGTTTGTGGCTTATACTCTGTATGGTATTAGTTTATTAGCTTTCATCGGACTTGCTAGAAATTTTGGAGAGGCTGGTCAAAATCTTGCAACCTACTTGCAGACCTTGCATCAGAGCTTGACGGATAAAACAAGTGACTTTCATTTAATTTTAGATTTACTGGCCTTTGGGTTCGTTCTCAACACTGTGTTCAGATGGACTAAAAAAGTTGAGAAAAGACCTATTCGAACTTTGGGATTTTATAGAGAGAATTTCCTCAGCAATCTTCTGAAAGGATTTGGGCTAGGTCTGGCACTTTTTCTTCTGACCTTGTTAGGTTTAGTGGCCTTGGGGCAATATCGTTTTGAGTCCATTCATTTGAATCCTTATTCGCTTGCCTTTATCATTTTTACTATCCCATTTTGGATCCTACAGGGGACAGCAGAAGAAGTGGTGTCCCGTGCTTGGCTCCTTCCTCAATTGGCCTCAAGAACCAATCTCAAACTTGCTGTTCTTATATCTAGCTTATTCTTTACCCTGCTTCATATGGGCAATTCTGGTCTAACACCACTATCTCTAGTAAATCTCTTTTTATTCGGAGTTGCCATGGCTCTTTACCTTCTCAAAACTGATACAGTTTGGGGTGTTGCAGGTATTCATGGAGCCTGGAATTTTGCTCAGGGAAATCTCTTTGGGATTTTAGTTAGTGGTCAGCAGTCAGGAACGTCTTTGATGACCTTTTTACCACAAGGTAATCAAGATTGGCTATCAGGTGGTTCTTTTGGCATAGAAGGTTCTATCTGACAAGTCTAGTCTTGCTACTTTTGATTGTCTATCTTGGCTATCAATTAAAGAAAGAAAATGAAAGGATGTGACTTCGGTCCGTCCTTTTCTTCGTGAAAATGCTATAAGTATGCTAAAATAGGAATAGCACATGGAAAGAGGATTCTTATGATCAATCGCATTAAAGATAATCAATTTAAACTAGTATCAAAATATCAACCATCAGGAGATCAACCCCAAGCTATCGAGCAGTTGGTAGATAATATCGAGGGTGGAGAAAAAGCTCAGATTCTGATGGGGGCGACTGGAACAGGGAAGACCTATACTATGAGTCAGGTCATTTCCAAAGTCAATAAACCAACTCTGGTCATCGCCCACAATAAAACTCTGGCGGGTCAGCTCTATGGGGAGTTTAAGGAATTTTTCCCTGAAAATGCTGTTGAGTATTTCGTATCTTACTATGACTATTACCAACCAGAGGCCTATGTTCCTTCCAGTGATACCTATATTGAAAAGGATAGCTCTGTCAATGACGAGATTGATAAGCTCCGACACTCAGCGACTTCAGCCCTTTTGGAGCGTAATGATGTTATTGTCGTAGCTTCCGTCTCTTGTATCTATGGTCTGGGTTCGCCCAAGGAATACGCTGATAGCGTTGTGAGTCTGCGTCCAGGTCTTGAAATTTCTCGTGATAAACTCTTGAATGACTTGGTTGATATCCAGTTTGAACGTAATGATATTGATTTCCAACGCGGAAGATTTCGCGTTCGTGGGGATGTAGTGGAGATTTTCCCAGCCTCCCGTGATGAGCATGCCTTTCGAGTAGAATTTTTTGGAGACGAAATTGACCGTATTCGTGAGGTTGAAGCCTTGACTGGTCAGGTATTGGGAGAAGTGGATCATTTGGCGATTTTCCCTGCGACTCATTTCGTGACCAATGATGACCACATGGAAGTTGCCATTGCTAAAATTCAAGCAGAGTTAGAGGAGCAGTTAGCTGTCTTTGAAAAGGAAGGTAAACTGCTAGAAGCCCAGCGTTTGAAACAGCGGACAGAGTATGATATTGAGATGTTGCGTGAGATGGGCTATACCAACGGGGTTGAAAACTATTCACGCCACATGGATGGTCGTAGCGAAGGTGAGCCTCCTTATACGCTTCTCGATTTCTTCCCAGATGATTTCTTAATCATGATTGACGAGAGTCACATGACTATGGGGCAAATCAAGGGAATGTACAATGGAGACCGTTCGCGTAAGGAAATGCTGGTTAATTATGGTTTTCGTTTGCCATCAGCTTTGGACAATCGGCCTCTCCGTCGTGAAGAGTTTGAAAGCCATGTGCATCAGATTGTTTACGTTTCAGCGACACCTGGTGACTATGAAAATGAACAGACTGAGACAGTGATTGAGCAAATCATTCGTCCAACAGGACTATTGGATCCAGAGGTAGAAGTCCGTCCGACAATGGGACAGATTGATGACCTCTTAGGTGAAATTAATGCCCGTGTTGAAAAGAACGAACGAACCTTTATCACCACCTTGACCAAGAAAATGGCAGAAGACTTGACCGACTACTTCAAAGAAATGGGCATCAAGGTCAAGTACATGCACTCAGATATCAAGACTTTAGAGCGGACAGAGATTATCCGTGACCTGCGCTTGGGTGTCTTTGATGTCTTGGTCGGAATCAACCTCCTTCGTGAAGGAATTGACGTTCCTGAAGTGAGCCTCGTAGCGATTCTCGATGCTGACAAGGAAGGCTTCCTTCGTAACGAGCGTGGTCTCATTCAGACCATTGGTCGTGCTGCTCGTAATAGTGAGGGACATGTCATTATGTATGCGGACACTGTGACTCAGTCTATGCAACGTGCCATTGATGAAACTGCCCGCCGTCGGAAAATTCAGATGGCCTATAATGAAGAACACGGTATTGTGCCTCAGACAATCAAGAAAGAAATCCGTGACCTGATTGCTGTGACCAAGGCAGTTGCTAAGGAAGAAGACAAGGAAGTCGATATCAATAGTCTTAATAAACAAGAGCGCAAGGAACTCGTCAAAAAACTGGAAAAACAAATGCAAGAAGCCGTTGAAGTGCTTGACTTTGAACTAGCAGCTCAGATCCGAGATATGATGCTGGAAGTCAAGGCGTTGGATTAGAATATTACCTAAAGGAGAAAATATGTCCCGTTCCCAATTAACGATTTTAACAAACATTTGTCTGATTGAAGATCTCGAAACCCAGCGCGTGGTTATGCAGTATCGCGCTCCTGAAACCAATCGCTGGTCAGGTTATGCCTTTCCAGGAGGCCATGTAGAAAATGGTGAGGCTTTTGCGGAGTCTGTCATTCGTGAAATCTACGAAGAAACAGGATTGACTATCCAAAATCCTCAACTTGTCGGCATTAAAAATTGGCCACTAGATACAGGTGGGCGCTATATTGTCGTTTGTTACAAGGCGACTGAGTTTACTGGTACCCTTCGCTCTTCAGAAGAGGGAAAAGTTTCTTGGGTGCAAAAAGACCAGATTCCGAACTTGGATCTGGCCTATGATATGCTACCTTTGATGGAGATGATGGAAGCTCCGGACAAATCTGAATTTTTCTACCCTCGCCGTACAGAAGATGATTGGGAGAAGAAAATCTTCTAGTCTTTTACTAAATAACCGAGCTGATCCAAGGCCTCCTCGATATAGTGGAGGTCTTGTTGTGTTTCGTATCTAATAGTAATAGGAGATTAGTAAAAACATGTGTACTCTGAAATAAATTTAAAATATTTCTAAAAAAGTATTGACAAAACAAAAGAAAACGCTTACTATATAAATAAGGGAACGGTTCCACAATAAAAAGGAGGAGTGATGACTACAATAAAACAGGTTGCTGAAGAAGCCGGAGTATCAAAGTCAACAGTTTCAAGATATATTTCGAAAAAAGGCTATGTCGGAGATGATGCGAGAGAAAAGATAAAAAATGCTATCAAGAAATTAAATTACACACCAAATGTATTAGCACAATCTTTAAAAACTAAAAAAAATCAAATGGTAGGACTCTTATTGCCAGATATTTCTAATCCGTTCTTCCCAAGATTGGTTCGAGGAGCCGAATCATATTTGAAAGATAAAGGTTATAGGATTATGGTTGGTACTATTTCAGATCATGATTCGTTAGAAGAATATATAAACCTTTTGTTAAAAACAAATGCAGCTGGTATTATAACAACCCTTGACTTTACAAAGGAATTTCCAAATCTAACATTACCTGTTGTTGTGGTTGACCGGATTAGTAAAGATACAGGCTACGGTGTTTTTTCTGATAATCAGTTGGGTGGACGTTTGGCTGCTAAAGCAATTTGGAATGCTGGCGCTGAGCAGGTTATGATCATCAAAGTTTTAGATGATAAAGCTGAGAATATTGTGGAACGATTTGAAGCAAGTTTAAACTATTTGAGGAATAAAAATTTAGAAATTTGTATTGAAGAAAGTGAAACTTTTGACTTTGAAAAAATTCAAAAAGAAGCGAAAGAGAATCTAAAAAGAAATCCAAATATTGATAGTATTATAGCACCTTCTGATATTCATGCGATAGCTTATATTCATGAAATTTTAGCAATTGGGAAAAAAATTCCAGATGATATTCAAATCATTGGTTATGATGATATTGTACTTAGTCAATTTATTTATCCTTCTTTATCAACTATCCACCAATCATCATATAAAATGGGAGAACAGGCTGCAAAGCTAATCTATAATATGGCAAATAAGTTCTCTATAGATGAAGCTAAAATTAAACTCCCTGTTAGGTACATAGAAAGAAATACATTAAGGAGAAAGAAATGAGTAAAATTGTTGTTGTTGGAAGCATTTCAATGGACTTAGTTATGAGAACAAAAAGGATTCCAGAAGGAGGTGAAACGATTTTTGGCGATTCATTTAATATAGTTCCAGGTGGAAAAGGTGCAAATCAAGCTGTAGCTATTGGTAGATTATCCAGTGTTGAAGATAATATTTACATATTTGGGAACGTAGGAGAAGATATTTTTTCAGCAGATTTATTAAGTAATCTGCAAAATAATGATATTTCTACAGCATATGTGGGAACGGTACCACAGTCTACAGGAGTTGCACAAATTACTTTATATGGAGGTGATAATAGGATTATTTATTATCCCGGAGCTAATAATTTAGTTAAAACAAATGATTGGAAAAATGAGTGGAAATTACTTAGTGATGCAAGTATTGTTGTATTACAGAATGAAATACCACATGAAGCCAACTTATCTATAGCTAAATTTTGCCAAGAAAATCAAGTTAAGGTTCTTTACAATCCTGCACCAGCTAGAGAAACAGACAAAGAGATGATTCCTTTTTGTGATTTTATTACTCCTAACGAGCACGAATGTTCAGAGCTTTTTCCAGATAAGAAATTAGAAGAAATTATTAAAATTTATCCTAATAAAATGATTGTGACATTAGGAGTTGAAGGTTCTATTTATTATGATGGGACAGCAGTTAAGAAAATTCCTGCTATAAAAGCAGAAGTAGTTGATACTACAGGAGCAGGAGATACGTTTAATGGTGCTTTTGCTTATGCTATCTCAAAAGGAAAAGAGATGGATATTGCATTGTCCTTTGCAACGATTGCTTCACATCTTTCTGTTCAAAGATTTGGAGCGCAAGGAGGTATGCCGAGTTTGAAAGAAATAAAGGAGCATTCAGGATATGAAGAAATATGGGATTTTAAATAGTAATATAGCGAAACTAGCTGATGATTTAGGTCATATGGATTTGGTTTGTATCGGAGATTTAGGATTGCCAGTTCCAAAAGGTGTTGATAAAATTGATTTAGCATTAAGAAAAGGTAGTCCAAGTTTTTTAGAAGTTTTAAAAGAATATTCAGATCATGTACTTATTGAAAAAATTTTCTTAGCAGAAGAAATTAAGGAAAAAAACAAAGAACAGTGGCAAGCAGTTCTAGATCTTTTAGGATCGAATATAATTATTGAATATATTAGTCATGAAGAATTGAAAGCTATGAATACTAAAGTTAAGGCAGTTATTCGCACTGGGGAAGATACACCATATTCGAATATAATCTTGCAATCAGGAGTTATTATTTAGAAGGGGGTTGCCTATGAAAATTGAAATGAAGAACATTTCAAAATCTTTTGGGAATAATCGTGTTTTAGAAAGTATTGATTTGGTTCTTAATTCAGGAGAAGTTCATGCTTTAATGGGGGAGAATGGCGCAGGCAAATCAACCTTAATGAATATTTTAACTGGACTTTTTCCAGCTACTTCAGGAACTATTTTTATTGATGGAAAAGAAAAAACATTTTCTAATCCTCAAGAGGCAGAACGGTTTGGACTGAGTTTTATTCATCAGGAAATGAATACTTGGCCAGATATGACTGTACTTGATAATCTTTTTTTAGGAAGAGAAATTAAAAATTCGATTGGGTTTCTAGATAAAGTTAGTATGGAAAGGAAAGCTAAAGAAGCATTTAAACGTCTTAATATCTCTATTCCTCTCGATGCAATCATTGGTCAATTATCAGTCGGACAACAACAAATGATAGAAATAGCAAAATGTTTATTATCAGAAGTTTCCTTGTTAATTATGGATGAACCCACAGCAGCTTTAACTGATCGTGAAACTGAAACACTTTTTAAAGTGATAGAAGGATTAAAATCTGATGGTGTAGGTATTGTGTATATTTCACATCGGATGGAAGAAATCTTTAAGATCACAGATCTTATAACTGTTATGAGGGATGGGTTTGTAATTGATACCAAGAAAACGAAGTTAACTAATGCAGATGAATTAGTTCAGAAGATGGTAGGCCGTGAATTAGAAGATTATTATCCAGAAAAAAAGGCTGAGATTGGGAATATTGTTTTTCAAGCTAAGAATCTTTCTGGTGATGCTTTTACGGATATTTCTTTCTATGTACGTCAAGGGGAAATTCTTGGTTTTTCTGGTTTGATGGGTGCTGGTCGTACTGAAATAATGCGAGCAATTTTTGGAATTGATTCTTTAAAATCTGGTCAAATTATAATAAACGGAGAACAACTGATAATTAAAAATCCTTTTGAAGCAATTAAGCATGGAATTGGTTTCTTAACAGAAGATCGTAAAGATGAGGGATTGATTTTAGATTTTTCTATTAAAGATAATATGACTTTACCTAGTACTCGTGATTTTGTTAAAAATGGCATTTTCGATAATAAAACAAGTGGTATATTTGTACAACGCTTAATTGATAGGTTACAAATTAAATCAGGTTATCCAGATAAGGAAGTTGGGACACTTTCTGGTGGTAATCAACAGAAAGTAGTTTTAGCAAAATGGATAGGTATTGCACCAAAAGTACTGATTTTAGATGAGCCAACTCGTGGGGTAGATGTTGGAGCTAAGCGTGAAATTTACCAATTAATGAATGAATTAGCTGAACGAGGTGTACCGATTATTATGGTCTCTTCAGATTTACCAGAAGTGATTGGAGTCAGTGATCGCATTATGGTCATGCATGAAGGTAGAATTAGTGGGGAATTAACACGTCGAGAAGCTACACAAGAAAAAGTTATGCAACTAGCTACAGGAGGACAATAGTGTGAAAAATACTATGAAGTACATGTCAGAATTGACAACGGTAATAGCATTGATAATTTTAATGGCTGTCATCACTATTATCAATTCAAATTTTTTAACAGCAAATAATCTGTTAAATTTACTATTGCAAGTAACATCAAATGCACTGATTGCTTTTGGAATGACTTTTGTTATTCTAACAGGTGGAATCGATTTATCAGTAGGATCAATTTTAGCCTTATCCAGCGCGCTAACAGCAGGTTTATTAGGATCTGGAATGCCTGTTACGTTAGCAATTCTCATCTCTTTAATTTTGGGTTGCATTCTAGGTATGATGAATGGGTTATTGATTTCCTACGGGAAATTAGCTCCATTTATCGTCACTTTAGCGACTATGACTATTTTTAGGGGAGCAACACTTGTTTATACAAATGGGAATCCTATTACAAAAGGATTAAGTGATACATTCTTATTTCAATTTTTGGGGCAAGGTTACATAGTAGGAATTCCATTTCCTGTAATTATTATGTTTATTGTATTTATTGTTTTATATGTTTTACTTCATAAAACAGCATTTGGTAAATCTGTATATGCTATAGGGGGGAATGAAAAAGCAGCATATATATCAGGTGTGAAATTAAATAAAGTGAAAATTATCATTTATTCAATATCAGGTATTATGGCTTCAATTTCTGGATTAATTATAACATCACGCTTAAGTTCTGCTCAACCAACAGCAGGTGCTAGTTATGAAATGGATGCTATTGCAGCTGTTGTTCTTGGAGGAACCTCTTTATCTGGAGGTAAAGGTCGTATACTTGGGACTCTAATAGGTGCTTTAATTATTGGAGTTTTGAATAATGGACTTAATATTATTGGTGTTTCAGCATTTTGGCAACAAGTAGTAAAAGGAGTTGTAATCTTAATTGCTGTTCTGATTGATCGTTTTAAAGTTGTAAAACAGTAGAATAATTTTCAATTTTTTTGGAAATAGTAACAATTTATTAGATGACGTACAATAATCGGGATTGAAACTATCCCTATAGATATATATTACGAGGAGTAATAACATGAAAAATATTAAAAAAATTAGCATTTTTGCTTTGTTTGTAACATTTATTTTTGCTTTAGTAGCTTGTGGAAAAACTGGTTTAGGAAATTCATCAAATGATAATAAATCTACGACTCAAAAGTCGGCAAAAGAATTAAAATTAGGAGTTTCTATTTCTACTACTAACAATCCTTATTTTGTGGCTATGAAAGATGGCCTTGAAAAAGCTGCAGGGGAAAAAGAAGTAACTTTGAAGATAGCAGATGCACAAGATGATGCTGCTAGACAAGCAGATGATATTCAAAATTTTATTAGTCAAAATGTAGATGCTTTACTAATTAATCCAGTTGATTCTGATGCAATTGTTACATCTATTAAAGCTGCTAATAATGCAAACATTCCGGTAATCTTAATTGACCGCGGTAGTAATGGTGGTGAAGTCTTGACAACTGTTGCTTCTGATAACGTAGAAGCAGGTAAAATGGCTGCAGAATTTATTACCAAGCAATTGGGAGAAAAAGCAAAAACTTTTGAATTATCAGGAGTCCCTGGCGCTTCTGCAACTGTAGATAGAGGTAAAGGATTTGAACAAATTTCAAAGACAAATTTAGATGTTCTTTCTAGTCAATCCGCTAATTTTGATCGCGCAAAAGCTTTGAATACAGCGCAAAATATGATTCAAGGAAACAAAGAAGTACAAGCAATCTTTGCACAGAATGATGAGATGGCGTTAGGAGCTGCACAAGCAGTAAAAGCAGCTGGTCTTAGCAATGTATTAATTGTTGGTATTGATGGTCAACCAGATGCACATGATGCTATTGCAAAAGGTGATATTACTGCCACTATTGCTCAGCAACCAGCTAAGATGGGTGAAATTGCTATTCAATCAGCAATAGATCATTATCAAGGGAAAAAACTGGAAAAAGAAACAGTTTCTCCAATTTATCTTGTGACTAAGGATAATGTTGATCAACATAACTGGTGATATATTTTTAGTAAGCAAGTAGTTGTTAATTTTCATTCAATGTGGTTTTTAAATATCATTGTTACTATTTGAGCTATTGGATTCAAAAAGACCAGATTCCAAACTTGGATCTGGCCTATGATATGCTACCTTTGATGGAAATGATGGAAGCTCCTGACAAGTCAGAGTTTTTCTACCGCCACCGTACAGAAGATGGCTGGGCGAAGAAAATCTTCTAGTCTTTTACTAAATAACCTAGCTGATCTAAGGCCTCCTCGATATAGTGGAGGTCTTGTTGTGTTTCGGCTTCAACTAGGTGGTAATGGATACCATCTGTTAATTCAGACAGAGGTCTAAAATCTGAATGCTCAACTTGTTCTAGAAAATGTTGCACATCTCTACGACAAGACAGTTTCAGCAAGGTTTCAATTTCTCCATAGACGGGATGGTCAATCAAGGTGTTTTGAACACGTCCGCCATTATCTACGATAGCAAGGAGTTCTTGACCGATTTCTTCAACTTCATGTTTCACTTTGAAAAGTTTGTGAACATAAGGATTGGTTTCAATTTGCTTATAGACGTAGCCACGATTGGTGGATAGGATAGGAGCGCCATCGGCTCTTAAAATTGCAATGTCCTGTACAATGACCTGGCGTGTAACATGAAAATGTTCAGCTAAACTTTGGCCATTGAGGGCTTTAGGAGCTTCTTTCAAGAGTTGGAGCAGGGCTTGTTTGCGATCTTTTGTCATAGTTCTTCCTTTTAACGGCGTTTGCGAAGCACTTTATAGACAGCTAGTGCTAATGTATAGTCTACCATACTATGAATAATTGTACCAAATCCAACTAGTACAAATAGAACATAAAACATATTTTCTACATTGGTACCGGTAGTTGCATAAAAAACGATACAAGCTAATACTTCAGCAAGGGCATGGACAAGCGCTAACACAAAGTTGAAAATCCAGGAAGCTTTTGGTTTATCTAGGGTATCGGGGAATTTTTGTAGGTAAAGAGCCCCCAAAGTCCCAAAAAAGATATGGGAAAAAGCTCGAAAAACGATAACCATGGGATAGCCAGCCATCAAAAATCCAAAACTAGAGGCTAGGATGACAAAAACAGCCATCAAGGGCGATAAGAACATGGCAATAAAAATAGCGATGTGGCTTCCTAAAGTATAGGAAGCAGGTGGAATGACAATTTTGAAAGGCATAACAATTGGAATCAAAATCGCAATAGCCGTTAAGAGGGCAGTCATTGTCATAAATTGTGTCTTTTTTCGCGTATTCATAAGAATCTCCTTTTTGTCTGTATATACACTAGTATAGTATAATAAACAAGACAATAAAGCAAGGATTTACTTAGGTTTATAGGTCGTTTTTAAGTTAATACTTTTATAAAATCTCTTCATACCACGTCAGCTTCAATCCACAACCTCAAAACCGTGTTTTGAGCAACCTGCAGCTTGCCTCCTAGTTTGCAAGTATAAATATTGGCAAAGATTTCACTAAAAAGAAACTACCTCAAACAAAATCTCCACCTTCAAGCATGAAAGCGGAGATTGTTTTATTTCTTCAAAGTTTGTAGTCTTGGAACAATAGCAAGGGTCAGAACTGCGGAAATGACTAATTCAGCAATGGAATTAGTTGAGATAACAGTTGCTAGGAGTTTTTGGATATTACCATCAAAGACATTTCCAAAAAGGTAGAAAATTCCACCAAGTACAAAGACTGTATTGGTAAGTGAACCAAGGGCACCAGCTAAAATAAGACCAGTTTTATTTTTCATCAGTTTATAGACTAGATACGGAGTTAAACCAATCAAAATACGTGGGACGATGGCAATGATAGCTGAGTAGATGTTCCCATTTGGTACGAAAGGAGAGAAGAGGTAACTTGTTGGTAGAATCGTAATTGTATTAACTGTCAAGCTAAGTAGCCCCATCAAAAATCCAAGTGTAACCCCAACTCGTGGACCGTAAATAATGCTGGCAATAATGACAGGAATATGAACGATGGTCGGTTTGATTGGAAATGGAAAAAGGTTAAAGATAAGTGAGCTCAGAAAGTGAATCACGAGCATGGTTGCAAAAAAGATAGCAATAGGTGCAATATTAGAGCGTTTCTTCATCGAGAGTTTCCTTTATTCTTTCTAAAATAATTGTGAGGTCAGCTAGGGCTCCTCGTCCGTGGTCTCCACAAGCTAGTAGGGATTCTTTTGGAGCAATCAGCTGATAGCCGTAGGTTTCTAATGTTTTCAGATTAGCCTGAGTTGCTGGATGGTCATACATTTTTGTATTCATAGCAGGAGCTATTAGTTTGGGAATATGACTGGGCAATGCCAGAGCCGTACTGGTCACCATGTTATCCGCGAAGCCGTGGGCTAGTTTTGCAATAGTGTTAGTAGTTGCCGGGGCTACGATAAATAAATCTGCTTTTTTTCCAAGTTCAATATGATTAACCTGATCAGGATAAGGTTCTTTCATGACATCCAAGTGGACAGGATTTTGTGATAAGATCTGTAGTGTCAAGGGTTGGATAAACTCTGTAGCAGCCTGAGTCATTAAGACAGTGACATCATGGCCTTGTTTTTTTAGAGAACTGACTAAATCTGCCGACTTGTAAGAGGCGATTGAGCCTGTCACAGCCAAGAGAATGTGTGCCATAGCTTTCCTTTCTAAGAATGATAGGCTTGAATTTTTTCAAGGAGGAGTTTTGCAATTTCTTCTTTAGTCTGGACTGTTTGAAGCTGATCTTTTTCAACAAAGATTGCACGGTGCTGATCTGCTGAAATTTGAGTCAGGTCATTTGCGATAATCAAGTCTGCTTTGTTATTGATAAGACTTTTTCTAGCAATGTCAACCAGATGGTCTTCGGTAACATCAACCAGCAGTTTGAAACCAATCAGATGAATAGCAGGATTCCACTCCTTGACTAGAGAGATGATTTTTGGAGTCTTTTTAAGGAATAAAACCTGAATCTCATCAGTCGAAGAAATCTTTGCCTGATGATTCTGCTTGCTTAAAAATTCTTCCAAATTAGAGCTAGCCTGAACTTCCTCCAGCCCTGTCATATAAACAGGAGTGTAATCAGATACGGCCATTGAGTGAATCAAGACCTGATAATCCTGAACACGTTCTTGCATTTCCAGTAGAAGGTTCTTGGTATTGTTAATTTCTCGAATGCTTAGGTTGGGATGGGCTTCTGGCTTCAGAGCTCGTTTTGTTGTTATCAAACAAACTTCATGCCCTGCAGCAAGCAAGGTTTCTGTGATGATTTTGCCCAAGTGACCTGTAGAATGGTTAGTGATAGAGCGGACGCTATCGATAGCTTCACTGGTACCGCCCGATGTAACTAAAATTTTCATAGCACTATTGTACACAAAAATAAACGGTAAGTAAAATGAAAGTGATAAAAATTTGGTAAAAGGAAAGAATATAGTTTCAAACTATAAAGCCATATAAAATTTAAGAAAGGACTCTAAAAACCTTAAAAACAGGGATATTTACGAACGTTTAGAGAGTTTTAGGATGTTAAAAATCTTGTTTTGTGTTATAATGAGTTATCATATAAGAGGTCAGAGGAGTTTTGAATGAAAACAGATATTGAAATCGCACAGAGTATTGAGTTGAAGCCAATTGTTGATGTTGTAGAGAAACTTGGTATTTCTTACGATGATTTAGAGTTGTACGGAAAGTACAAGGCTAAGCTCAGCTTTGATAAAATTCGTGCAGTTGAGAGCAATCCAGTTGGAAAATTGATTCTGGTTACTGCCATCAATCCAACACCTGCAGGTGAAGGAAAATCAACTATTACCATTGGTCTTGCGGATGCCTTGAACAAGATTGGCAAGAAAACCATGATTGCTATTCGCGAACCATCTCTTGGTCCAGTAATGGGTATCAAGGGTGGTGCCGCTGGTGGTGGTTACGCTCAAGTTCTGCCAATGGAAGACATCAACCTTCACTTCACTGGAGACATGCATGCCATTACGACTGCCAACAATGCGCTTTCTGCCTTGATTGACAACCACTTGCACCAAGGGAATGAGTTGGGAATTGACCAACGTCGTATCCTTTGGAAACGTGTTGTGGACTTGAACGACCGTGCTCTTCGCCATGTAACAGTTGGGCTTGGTGGCCCTCTAAATGGTATTCCACGTGAGGATGGCTTTGACATTACAGTTGCTTCAGAGATCATGGCAATTCTTTGCTTGGCAACAGACATCGAGGACTTGAAACGCCGTTTGGCGAATATCGTTATTGGTTATCGCTATGATCGTACACCTGTTTCTGTAGGTGATTTGCAGATTGAAGGTGCTTTAGCTTTGATCTTGAAGGATGCGATTAAGCCGAACCTGGTTCAGACAATTTACGGTACACCTGCCTTTGTACACGGTGGTCCATTTGCCAATATTGCTCATGGATGTAATTCAGTCTTGGCAACTACAACAGCTCTTCACTTGGCTGATTATACAGTTACTGAAGCTGGTTTTGGTGCAGACCTTGGTGCTGAGAAATTCCTTGATATTAAGACACCAAACTTGCCAACATCTCCAGATGCAGTAGTTATTGTTGCAACCCTTCGTGCCCTTAAGATGAATGGTGGTGTGGCTAAAGACGCTCTTACTGAAGAAAATGTAGAAGCAGTTCGTGCAGGTTTTGCTAACTTGCAACGCCACGTTGAAAATATCCGTAAATTTGGAGTACCTGCAGTCGTAGCTATTAACGAATTTGTATCTGATACTGAAGCTGAAATTGCAGCCTTGAAAGAACTCTGTGCTTCAATCGACGTACCAGTTGAGTTGGCTAGTGTCTGGGCTGATGGCGCAGAAGGTGGGGTAGCACTTGCTGAGACAGTTGTTAAGACAATTGCTGAAACCCCAGCTAATTACAAACGTTTATATGACAATGACCTTTCTGTTCAAGAAAAGATTGAAAAAATTGTTACTGAAATCTATCGTGGTTCAAAAGTAAACTTCGAAAAGAAAGCTCAAACTCAAATCGCTCAAATTGTTCAAAATGGCTGGGATAAATTACCAATCTGTATGGCTAAGACTCAGTATAGTTTCTCAGACAATCCCAGTGCACTTGGAGCACCTGAAAACTTTGAAATTACCATTCGCGAATTGGTGCCAAAATTAGGTGCAGGCTTCATAGTTGCCTTAACTGGAGATGTCATGACCATGCCAGGACTTCCAAAACGACCAGCTGCTCTAAACATGGATGTTGAAAGCGATGGAACCGTTCTAGGCTTGTTCTAATAGTTTAATTGAATTCAAATGAGTTTGGAAATACTATCCAAGCTCATTTTTTATCTAGATATAAGGAGTTGCCTTCTACACGTAACCAGTCTAGGTAAAGATATTTTCCCTGAATTCTGATATAATAGAAATATTGACTTCAAGAGTAAGGAAGAGAAGATGAACGCATTATTAAATGGAATGAATGACCGTCAGGCTGAGGCGGTACAAACGACAGAAGGTCCCTTGTTAATCATGGCAGGGGCTGGCTCTGGGAAGACTCGAGTTTTGACCCACCGCATCGCTTATCTGATTGATGAAAAGCTGGTCAATCCTTGGAATATCTTGGCCATTACCTTTACTAACAAGGCTGCGCGTGAGATGAAAGAGCGTGCTTATAGCCTCAATCCAGCCACTCAGGACTGTCTGATTGCGACCTTCCACTCCATGTGTGTTCGTATTTTGCGTCGTGATGCGGATCATATTGGCTACAATCGTAATTTTACTATTGTGGATCCTGGTGAACAGCGAACGCTCATGAAACGCATTCTCAAGCAGTTGAATTTAGATCCTAAAAAATGGAATGAGCGGAGCATCTTAGGAACCATTTCCAATGCTAAAAATGATTTGATTGATGATGTAGCTTATGCTGCCCAAGCTGGCGATATGTACACGCAAATCGTGGCTCAGTGTTACACTGCTTATCAAAAAGAGCTTCGTCAGTCAGAATCAGTTGACTTTGATGATTTGATTATGCTGACCCTGCGTCTTTTTGATCAAAATCCTGATGTTTTGACTTACTATCAACAGAAATTCCAATACATCCACGTTGATGAGTACCAAGATACCAACCATGCCCAGTACCAATTGGTCAAACTCTTGGCTTCGCGCTTTAAAAACATCTGTGTGGTTGGGGACGCGGACCAGTCTATTTATGGTTGGCGAGGTGCTGATATGCAGAATATTTTGGACTTTGAAAAGGATTATCCCCAAGCCAAGGTTGTTTTGTTGGAGGAGAATTACCGTTCAACTAAAACTATTCTGCAAGCGGCCAACGAGGTCATTAAAAATAATAAAAATCGCCGTCCTAAGAATCTCTGGACTCAAAACGCTGATGGGGAGCAAATCGTTTACTATCGTGCCAACGACGAACAAGATGAGGCTGTTTTTGTAGCCAAAACCATCGATGAACTTGGTCGTAGCCAAAACTTCCTCCACAAGGATTTTGCAGTTCTCTATCGTACAAACGCCCAGTCTCGTACTATTGAGGAAGCCCTTCTCAAGTCAAATATTCCTTATACCATGGTTGGTGGAACCAAGTTCTACAGCCGTAAGGAAATCCGAGATATTATCGCTTATCTCAACCTCATTGCTAATTTGAGTGACAATATCAGTTTTGAGCGTATTATCAACGAACCGAAACGTGGAATTGGCCCAGGTACAGTTGAGAAAATCCGTGATTTTGCGAATATGCAAGACATGTCTATGCTAGATGCTTCTGCAAACATCATGTTGTCTGGCATCAAAGGAAAAGCAGCCCAGTCAATTTGGGATTTTGCCAATATGATTCTGGATTTGCGGGAGCAACTGGATCACTTAAGCATTACTGAGTTGGTTGAGGCTGTTCTAGAAAAAACAGGTTACGTCGATATTCTAAACGCTCAAGCGACTTTAGAAAGCAAGGCTAGGGTTGAAAATATTGAAGAGTTCCTTTCTGTGACGAAAAACTTTGATGACACATCTGATGGACCAGAAGAAGAAACTGGTTTGGACAAACTAAGTCGTTTCTTAAATGACCTGGCCTTGATTGCTGATACAGATTCAGGTAGTCAGGAGACATCAGAAGTTACCCTAATGACCCTGCATGCTGCCAAAGGTCTCGAGTTTCCAGTTGTCTTTTTGATTGGGATGGAAGAGAATGTCTTTCCGCTTAGCCGCGCGGCTGAGGATCTAGATGAATTAGAAGAAGAACGCCGTCTGGCCTATGTAGGAATTACGCGTGCAGAGAAAATTCTCTATCTGACAAATGCCAATTCGCGCCTGCTTTTTGGTCGTACCAACTACAACCGTCCGACTCGTTTTATTAACGAAATCAGCTCAGACTTACTTGAGTATCAAGGTCTGGCTCGTCCTGTAAATACAAGCTTTAAGACATCTTATAGCAGTGGTGGTCTCGCCTTTGGTCAAGGTATGAGTCTTGCCCAGGCCCTTCAAGACCGTAAACGCGGTGTGGCACCAAAAACTATCCAGTCAAGCGGTCTCCCATTTGGTCAATTTACAGCTGGAGCAAAATCAGGGTCTAGCGAGGCAAATTGGTCCATTGGTGACATTGCTCTCCACAAGAAATGGGGAGAGGGAACTGTTCTGGAAGTTTCAGGTAGCGGTGCTACTCAGGAATTAAAAATCAATTTCCCAGAAGTAGGCTTGAAAAAACTTTTAGCCAGTGTAGCCCCAATTGAGAAAAAAATCTAATTTTCCATCCTTCTCACGAATAATAAAGTGAGGAGGATTTTTATGTATAGTATTTCATTCCAAGAAGATTCACTATTACCAAGAGAAAGGCTGGCCAAGGAAGGAGTAGAAGCGCTCAGTAACCAAGAGTTGCTAGCTATTTTACTTAGGACAGGAACACGTCAAGCTAGCGTTTTTGAAATTGCCCAGAAAGTTTTGAACAATCTTTCAAGCCTAACGGATTTGAAAAAAATGACCCTGCAGGAATTGCAGAGTCTATCTGGTATTGGCCGTGTTAAGGCTATAGAATTACAAGCTATGATTGAACTGGGGCATCGTATTCACAAACATGAAACTATTGAGATGGAAAGTATTCTCAGCAGTCAAAAGTTGGCCAAGAAGATGCAACAGGAGTTGGGACATAAAAAACAAGAGCACCTGGTGGCGCTCTATCTCAATACTCAAAATCAAATCATTCATCAACAGACCATTTTTATCGGCTCAGCTACTCGTAGTATTGCTGAACCACGTGAGATTCTTCACTATGCTATCAAGCATATGGCGACTTCTCTCATCTTGGTCCACAATCATCCTTCAGGAGCGGTAGCCCCTAGCCGAAATGATGATCATGTGACTAAACTTGTAAAAGAAGCCTGTGACCTGATGGGGATTGTCCTCTTGGACCATTTGATTGTCTCTCATTCTAATTACTTTAGTTATCGTGAAAAGACGGATTTAATCTAAAGTTCATTGACGACATAGTCAAAGAGGTTTTTATCTTTGGGACGATTTTCAAAAAGAAATTCTGGGTGCCATTGGACACCGAGAAAGGCAACATCATCCGTACTCATGACAGCTTCAATGATACCATCTTTAGGATCATGAGCCGCAATCTTTAAATTTGGTGCTAAATCTTTGATGCTCTGGTGGTGGAAGGAGTTGATATGGGAAATTTCTCCATAGATTTCTCGAAGAACAGTATTTGGTTCTGTCATCAAGCGTTGAGTTGTGTACTCGGCAGAACAATCTTGCCAGTGGTCTTCGATATCTTGATACAAAGTTCCACCCATGGCAACATTAAAGAGTTGAGTCCCACGGCAGACGGAGAAAATAGGCTTTTTCTGGTTAATAGCTTCCTTGATGAGGGCCAGTTCAAAGATATCCCTTTGAAGGTGGTAGTCATCGCTATCAATGGTTTTTGGTTCACCATAGAATTTTGGATCAACATTTTGCCCACCTGTCAAGATGAGCTTGTCAATCATACTGATATAGTGGCGGGCCATTTCTTGATCACCAATCGGTAGGATGATGGGAATCCCTCCAGCGTCTTTAACGCCTTCAACAAAGCCTTTTGCTACGTAGCTCATCATGATGTCATCATCTGGATGAGTTTTTTCGTTTCCTGTAATCCCAATAACTGGTTTTTTCATAAAATGATTTTCGCTTTCTAATCCGCTTTTCGCATGAAGTAGAGGAGGGTTTGGAGTTCACTTGTCAAATCAACATACTGAACGACCACGTCTTTTGGTAAATGCAGATGGACTGGTGAAAAACTGAGAATTCCTTTCACGCCAGCATCCACCAAGAGATTAGCAACCTCTTGTGACTTAACGCTGGGAACTGTCAGGATAGCAGTCTTGACATCAGCATCCTTGATTTTATCCTTGATTTGAGAAATCCCGTAAATGGGAATTCCATCAGGAGTTTGGGTACCGACTTCGGGATGGTCATCTAGGTCAAAGGCCATGATAATCTTCATCTTGTTGCGCTCATGGAAGCGATAGTGGAGAAGGGCATGGCCCATATTTCCAATACCTACCAGCATGACATTGGTAATAGAGTTATCATTGAGCAAATCGGCAAAAAATGTCATCAATTTTTTAACATCATAGCCAAAGCCACGACGACCTAGTTCGCCGAAATAGGAAAAATCACGACGTACGGTCGCTGAATCAATACCGATAGCCTCTGCAATTTGCTTAGAGTTGGCACGTTCAATCTTTTCTGCATGAAATCTCTTAAAAATTCGATAGTAGAGAGAGAGTCTTTTCGCTGTAGCTTTTGGAATAGCAGACTGTTTATCTTTCACAAAATCACAACCTTTCTATTCTTCTATTTTATAGAAACATTGTGAAAAAATCAACAAAAACAAGAAAAAACTAAGAAAAATCTTAGTTTTGATGTAAAAAATCTGCATGTGATAGAAAACGGTAGAGGTCTCCGACCAGTCCTTGGTAAACTTTCTGCCCCTCAAACGTCAAAGAAGTTACATAAAGTGTATCTGGCAGAGTCACACATCCTGACAAAGCAAGCATGAGAGTCTCGTAATCCTCATACTTGAGAGTGCGCTCTACATGATAGCTGTCCTTATAGATCAGTTCAAACATTTTGGCTCTATCTTTCCGATTTTGTAAAGACACCACGTTCTACCAAGCTATCCATGAGGAAGTAGAATTTTTCCTGATGAATGTGGTGGTCTTCTGATTTGAAAATATCAACTAGACGTAGCCCAAATTTGTCAGTGATATTGATTTTAGCACCTGTAAGTTCCTTGTTAATGATGATTTTGAGTTGGAATCCCTCACCGCTGTTCGGAACTTTTTCCAAAAGGCGAGTCAATTCATAGTTCCCAACCTTAGTCTCAAAAAAGGTGTTGTCCTTAAGGGTGAATTTTTTAACAGAAGGGCTAAGAGTGTAGTCGTAACGACAATTTTTTAACTGAATGGTTTTTTCAAATGCCATATGGCTAACCTCCGATAATTTCTTTTAAGGTTTTTGCGAGGGTATGTAGGTCTTCAACAGTATTTTGTGGCGACAAACTGATACGAACGGATTCCTTCAGACGTTCTGAATTTGCCCCGTACATGGCTTCAAGAACATGGCTGGATTGTACAATACCTGCCGTGCAGGCTGAGCCAGTAGAGATTGAAATTCCAGCCAAATCTAGACGAAGAAGTAAGAGGTCATTTTTCTGGCCAGGAAATCCGATATTGAGAACATAAGGAAGATGATGTTGTCCTCTATTCAGGTAATATTGAATTCCTTCTAGCTCTGCAAGAAAAGCAGTTTCTAGATTTTGTATATGTTGAAAATGTTCTTCTTGCTTTTCTAGGTCTTCTTTTAGGGCTGCAAGCATGCCTACGATGGCAGCCAGATTTTCAGTCCCTGCACGTTTTTTCTGTTCTTGGTCTCCGCCATGTAGATAGGAATCAAAGTCCATGCTAGATGCGTAGAGAAAGCCGATTCCCTTAGGACCATGGAATTTATGGGCAGAAGCAGTGAGAAAATCAATGCCCAATTCTTCGGGTTGAATTGGTATTTTACCAATAGCTTGAACTGCATCAACATGATAGGCAGCAGGGTGTTGCTTGAGTATTTGGCCAATTTCAGCAATGGGCAGTAGGTTTCCTGTCTCATTATTGGCAAACATGGTAGAAACCAAAATCGTATCGTCACGTAAAGCTTTTTGAATTTGTTGGGCTGTGATTTCTTGATTTTCTGGCTGGATAATGGTTGCTTCAAAACCAAAGTGTTGAACCAAGTAATCAATTGTTTCAAGGACGGCATGGTGCTCAATGGCAGTTGTGATGATATGTTTTCCTTGTTCTTGATGACGAAGGCAGTAGCCAATGATGGCAGTATTGTTGCCTTCTGTCCCACCAGAAGTGAAAAAGATATGTTGAGGTTTTGTCCCCAGTAACTGAGCTAGTTCCTGACGGGCTTCTCGCAAGAGTTTGCCAGCTTGACGACCATGACCATGAATACTAGATGGATTTCCGTGGGTTTCTTGCATAACCTTGGTCATCGCTGAAATAGCAACTGCTGACATGGGAGTCGTTGCAGCATTGTCCAAATAAATCAAAGAATCACCTTATTTCTTTTTGTTGTAGGCAAAGAGTGGGCTGACTGGTTTTCTTTCGTGGATACGGACGATAGCATCACCAATTAACTCACTAGCAGTGATGTAGCATACGTTTTTAGGAGTTTTTTCTTTTGTTGCTACTGAATCAGTCACAAGAATTTCTTTAATATTAGTATTATCAAGAAGTTCAGCAGCTCCTTCGACGAAGAGACCATGACTAGAAACAGCATAAATTTCTGTAGCCCCTTCACGTTCAACGATTTTAGCAGCTTCAGAGAAGGTACGTCCTGTGTTAAGAATATCATCAATCAAGATGGCTTTCTTACCTTCAACATCACCAATAATATAACCTTCGTTACGAGTTGCATCGTCTTGAGGGTAGTCGATAATGGCGATAGGAGCATCAAGATACTCAGCCAAGCTACGAGCGCGTTTCACCCCTGAATTTTTAGGGCTAACAACAACAACATCTGACCCAAGTAATCCCTTATCGCAATAATGTTTTGCAAATAGAGGAACTGTGAAGAGGTTATCGACAGGAATATCAAAGAAGCCTTGAACCTGAACGGCATGTAAATCAAGTGTAAGGATACGGTCAACACCAGCCTTAACCAGCATATTAGCAACTAGTTTTGCTGTGAGTGGCTCACGTGGTGAAGCAATGCGGTCTTGACGTGCATAGCCAAAATATGGAAGAACAACGTTGATACTGTGGGCACTTGCGCGCACACAAGCGTCGACCATAATTAACAATTCCATTAGGTGGTTGTTAACAGGGAAACTTGTTGATTGGATGATGTAAACATCATAACCACGGACACTTTCTTCGATATTTACTTGGATTTCTCCATCTGAAAATTGACGTGATGATAGTTTTCCAAGTGGGACACCAACAGCTTGAGCAATTTTCTGTGCAATCTCTTGGTTAGAGTTGAGTGCGAAAAGTTTCATATTTTTTCTATCTGACATTATAGACCGTCCTCTGTAAACTTTATAAATCCCAGTGATATTTGTCTTGCATATATGAACTAGGATTTGTGTATTTTTATCTTTTCTATTTTACCAAAAAATGGAGATTATTTCAGCTATTTTTCATGCTTTTGACAAATCGAACCAATTTTGAAGGGGCTTTTTGGTAGGAAATCTGATTTTCCTCTAAAAATTGCTGGAAATCCTGTTTGCCTTGCTCGTGATTTTCAACTTCAAGCTCTAATTCGTAATCTGTAATATCAAAGTACTGACTTTCATCCAGCGCCATGAGACCAATAGCTGTTTGCATTTCATAGCGAAGTGTCGTTAGACAACCAAGGATCTGCCATTCACTTGTTTTAATACCATGTTTCGCCAATTCATTAAGAATCAGTCCCTGAGGAAGTTCTTCCTTAGCCAGATAGTTTTCAGCATCTTTTAGTTGCAATTTTTGATTGTATTCCATGTTTCCAACACTTTGCGGGACTTTGAGTGTCAATTCTGCCCAGTCTTCAAAGGTTCGAATGCGCATAGCAACTTTCTTTTCTCGCAGTTCAAAATCAGGCGTGTCTATGTAGTAATTTTTTTGAAGAACAGGAGTGACGTCTGTGAACTGGTCCTTTAGACGATTGTATTCATCTTTTTTCAAGAGTGTTTTCAATTCAATTTCTAAATGTTTCATTTTTCTTACCTTTTCTTTATCGTTGAAAGCGGATTTATGGTATAATAAGCATTGTATTTATTGTATATGAATCTAGAGAAAAAATCAAAGATATTTTTGAAGGATAATATGAGAACAAGGGAGAATATATGACCTTAGAATGGGAAGAATTTCTAGACCCTTACATTCAAGCTGTTGGTGAGTTAAAGATTAAACTACGTGGTATTCGGAAGCAATATCGCAAGCAAAATAAGCATTCTCCGATTGAGTTTGTGACTGGTCGAGTCAAGCCAATTGAGAGTATCAAGGAGAAAATGGCTCGTCGTGGCATTACTTATGCGACCTTAGAGCACGATTTGCAAGATATTGCTGGTTTGCGTGTGATGGTTCAGTTTGTAGATGACGTTAAGGAAGTAGTGGAGATTTTGCGCAAACGTCAGGATATGCGGATCATACAGGAGCGAGATTACATTACTCATCGAAAAGCATCAGGCTATCGTTCCTATCACGTGGTAGTAGAATATACGGTTGATACTATCAATGGTGCCAAGACTATTTTGGCGGAAATTCAAATTCGTACCTTGGCCATGAATTTCTGGGCAACGATAGAACATTCTCTCAACTACAAGTACCAAGGGGATTTCCCAGAGGAGATAAAGAAGCGACTGGAAATCACGGCCAAGATTGCCCATCAGTTGGATGAAGAAATGGGGAAAATACGTGATGATATCCAAGAAGCTCAGGCTCTTTTTGATCCTTTGAGTAGAAAATTAAATGATGGTGTAGGAAACAGTGACGATACAGATGAAGAATACAGGTAAACGAATTGACCTGATAGCTAATAGAAAACCGCAGAGTCAAAGGGTTTTGTATGAATTGCGAGATCGTTTGAAGAGAAATCAGTTTATACTCAATGATACCAATCCGGACATTGTCATCTCTATTGGTGGGGATGGTATGCTCTTGTCGGCCTTTCATAAGTACGAAAACCAGCTTGACAAGGTCCGCTTCATTGGTGTTCACACTGGACATTTGGGCTTCTATACGGACTACCGTGATTTTGAGTTGGACAAGCTAGTGACTAATTTGCAGCTAGATACCGGAGCAAGAGTCTCTTACCCTGTTCTGAATGTGAAGGTCTTTCTTGAAAATGGTGAAGTGAAGATTTTTAGAGCATTAAATGAAGCCAGTATCCGCAGGTCTGATCGAACCATGGTGGCGGATGTTGTAATCAATGGTGTTCCCTTTGAGCGTTTTCGTGGAGATGGGCTAACAGTTTCGACACCGACTGGTAGTACAGCCTATAACAAATCACTTGGTGGAGCTGTTTTGCATCCTACCATTGAAGCTCTTCAGTTGACGGAAATTGCCAGCCTTAATAATCGTGTCTATCGAACATTGGGCTCTTCCATTATTGTTCCTAAGAAGGATAAGATTGAACTCATTCCAACGAGAAACGATTACCATACTATTTCGGTTGACAATAGCGTTTATTCCTTCCGTAATATTGAACGAATTGAGTATCAAATCGACCATCATAAGATTCACTTTGTGGCATCACCTAGCCATACCAGTTTCTGGAACCGTGTGAAGGATGCTTTCATCGGCGAGGTGGACGAATGAGGTTTGAATTTATCGCAGATGAGCATGTTAAGGTTAAGACCTTTTTAAAAAAGCACGAGGTTTCTAAGGGGCTGCTAGCTAAGATTAAGTTTCGAGGTGGAGCTATTCTGGTAAATGACCAACCGCAAAATGCAACCTATCTATTGGATATTGGAGACCGAGTTACCATTGATATTCCCGCTGAGGAAGGCTTTGAAACTCTCGAAGCTATCGAGAGACCATTAGACATTCTCTATGAGGATGATCATTTTCTAGTCTTGAATAAACCCTATGGAGTGGCTTCTATTCCTAGTGTCAATCACTCCAATACCATTGCCAATTTTATTAAGGGTTACTATGTCAAGCAAAACTATGAAAATCAGCAGGTTCACATTGTGACTAGGCTCGATAGGGACACTTCTGGCTTGATGCTCTTTGCCAAGCACGGCTATGCCCATGCACGACTAGACAAGCAGTTGCAGAAAAAATCTATCGAGAAACGCTACTTTGCTTTGGTTAAAGGTGAAGGATACTTGGAGTCAGAGGGGGAAATTATTGCCCCGATTGCGCGTGATGAAGACTCCATTATTACCAGACGTGTAGCTAAAGGTGGAAAGTATGCTCATACTTCTTACAGTATTGTAGCTTCTTATGGAAATATTCACTTGGTCGATATTCGCCTGCACACTGGGCGAACCCACCAAATCCGAGTCCACTTTTCTCATATTGGTTTTCCTTTGTTGGGAGATGACTTGTACGGTGGTAGTCTAGATGATGGAATTCAGCGCCAAGCCCTACATTGCCATTACCTATCCTTTTATCATCCTTTTCTAGAGCAAGACTTGCAGTTAGAAAGTCCCTTGCCGGATGATTTCAGTAACCTTATTACCCAGTTATCAACTAATACTCTATAAAAACTGTTTCAGAGTATAATTATTATCTTAAAGGAGAAAACTCATGGAAGTTTTTGAAAGTCTCAAAGCCAACCTGGTTGGTAAAAATGCTCGTATCGTTCTCCCTGAAGGGGAAGAACCTCGTATTCTTCAAGCAACTAAACGCCTGGTAAAAGAAACAGAAGTGATTCCTGTTTTGCTTGGAAATCCTGAAAAAATTAAAATTTATCTTGAAATCGAAGGCATCGAGGATGGTTATGAAGTCATCGACCCTCAACATTATCCTCAATTTGAAGAAATGGTCGCTGCCTTGGTAGAGCGTCGCAAGGGCAAAATGTCTGAAGAAGATGCACGCAAGGTTTTGGTTGAAGATGTCAACTATTTTGGTGTTATGTTGGTTTACTTGGGCTTGGTTGATGGAATGGTGTCAGGTGCGATTCACTCAACTGCTTCAACAGTTCGTCCAGCCCTTCAAATCATCAAAACTCGTCCAAATGTAACTCGTACTTCAGGTGCCTTTCTCATGGTTCGTGGTACTGAACGTTACTTATTTGGAGACTGTGCCATCAACATCAATCCAGATGCAGAAGCCTTGGCTGAAATTGCCATCAACTCAGCAATCACAGCTAAGATGTTTGGCATCGAGCCTAAAATTGCTATGCTAAGCTATTCTACTAAAGGTTCAGGATTTGGAGAAAGCGTTGATAAGGTTGTTGAAGCAACTAAAATTGCTCACGACTTGCGTCCCGACCTTGAAATCGATGGGGAATTGCAATTTGATGCAGCCTTCGTTCCAGAAACTGCAACTCTAAAAGCTCCTGGAAGTACGGTAGCTGGTCAAGCAAATGTCTTCATCTTCCCAGGTATCGAGGCAGGAAATATCGGTTACAAGATGGCAGAACGCCTTGGTGGTTTTGCGGCTGTTGGACCTGTTTTGCAAGGTTTGAACAAGCCAGTTAACGACCTCTCGCGTGGATGTAATGCTGATGATGTGTACAAGTTGACTCTTATCACAGCAGCTCAAGCTGTTCATCAATAAGATTTAGTCCTCTTTCCTTTGGGAAGAGGCTTTTTATACTCAATGAAAATCAAAGAGCAAACTAGGAAACTAGTCGCAGGCTGTACTTGAGTACGGCAAGGCGACGTTGACGTGGTTTGAATTTGATTTTCGAAGAGTATTAATACTAGGAAAAGGACAGTTAGAGTCTTCTGTGTTATACTAGAGATATGTTAAATTTGAAAGAATACGGTATTGTCATGTGGCCGGAGGAGAAGATTGTTTCTTTCCGTGAGAAACTTCTCACTTGGTATGATGAAAACAAAAGAGATTTACCGTGGCGTAGAAGTAAAAATCCTTATCATATCTGGGTATCTGAAATCATGCTCCAGCAGACCAGGGTGGATACAGTTATCCCTTACTACGAACGATTCTTGGACTGGTTTCCAACAGTGGAAAGTTTGTCAACTGCCCCTGAAGAGCGTTTGTTGAAGGCTTGGGAAGGTTTGGGTTATTATTCTCGAGTTCGTAATATGCAGGTTGCGGCTCAGCAGATTATGACAGACTTTGGTGGTCAATTCCCAAACACCTATGAAGGAATTTCCATCTTAAAAGGTATTGGACCTTACACAGCAGGAGCCATATCCAGTATTGCTTTTAATTTGCCTGAGCCGGCTGTAGATGGTAATGTCATGCGTGTTTTGGCGCGTCTATTTGAAGTTAATCACGATATTGGGATTCCAAGTAATCGTAAAATTTTTCAGGCAATGATGGAAATCTTGATTGACCCAGAACGGCCAGGTGACTTTAATCAAGCATTGATGGACTTAGGATCTGATATTGAGGCGCCTGTAAATCCCAGACCAGAAGAAAGCCCAGTTAAGGACTTCAGTGCGGCATATCAGAATGGAACAATGGACCGTTATCCAATCAAGGCTCCCAAGAAAAAGCCTGTCCCAATTTATCTTAAAGCCTTGGTGGTCAAAAATACTCAGGGACAATTTTTACTTGAAAAAAATGAAAGTGAAAAGCTATTGGCAGGTTTTTGGCATTTCCCACTGGTAGAAGTAGATGACTTTTCGCAAGAGGAGCAGTTTGACCTCTTCCATCAGGTTGCAGAAGAAAGTGTGAATTTTGGACCCAGTCCAGAAGAGAGTTTCCAGCAGGACTATGACCTAGATGTTGATTGGCTTGATATTTATTTTGACACTGTTAAGCATGTCTTTAGTCATCGCAAGTGGCATGTTCAAATTGTAGCAGGCCAGGTGACTGACTTCCATGACTTTTCCGATAGGGAAGTTCGCTGGCTTTCACCAGAAGAGTTTAAGGATGTTCCACTTGCCAAACCCCAACAAAAAATCTGGCAGGCTTATGCACAAGCCAACTTAGACAGTAGCAAAGACTAGCTATTGTGTCTTCTTGTTATTTTTTTGATATAATAGTAGAGAAAAAGGTGAACAAATGAAAAAAATATTAATTGTAGATGATGAAAAACCAATCTCGGATATTATCAAGTTTAATATGACCAAGGAAGGTTACGAGGTTGTAACTGCTTTTAATGGTCGTGAAGCACTAGAACAATTTGAAGCAGAGCAACCAGATATTATTATTCTGGATTTGATGCTTCCCGAAATTGATGGTTTAGAAGTTGCAAAGACTATTCGTAAGACGAGTAGTGTACCTATTATCATGCTTTCTGCTAAGGATAGCGAATTTGATAAGGTTATCGGTTTAGAGCTTGGAGCGGATGACTATGTAACCAAACCCTTCTCAAATCGTGAGTTGCAGGCGCGTGTTAAAGCTCTTCTTCGTCGTACGGACTTGGTTTCTGTAGATAATCAAGAGTCAGATGAAAAGAAAACCCAACCTTTGCAAATTGGGGACTTGGAGATTGTACCAGATGCTTATGTAGCTAAAAAATACGGTGAAGAACTAGACTTAACCCACCGTGAATTTGAGCTTTTGTATCACTTGGCTTCTCATATTGGTCAAGTGATTACCCGTGAACACTTGCTTGAAACGGTCTGGGGTTATGATTATTTCGGAGATGTTCGGACTGTTGACGTAACTATCAGACGTTTGCGTGAGAAGATTGAAGATACACCAAGTCGTCCAGAGTATATCCTAACACGTCGCGGTGTTGGTTATTATATGAGAAATAATGATTGAATTTATTAGAAAAAATATTCTTACTAGTGATTTTATCTTCATTTTAATTTTATTGGGTTTTATCTTGATTGTTACCTTGCTTTTGCTAGAAAATCGGCGAGATAATATTCGGTTGAAGCAAATTAATCAAAAGGTGAAAGACCTGATTGCAGGAGATTATTCTCAGGTATTGGATATGCAGGGAAGCTCTGAAATCACTAATATTACCAATAATCTCAATGATTTATCAGAAGTAATCCGTTTGACTCAAGAAAATCTGGAACAAGAGAGTAAACGATTACATAGTATCCTCTCTTATATGACGGACGGAGTCCTTGCGACCAATCGTCGTGGCAAGATTACCATGATTAATGACATGGCTAAGAAACAGTTAGGTGTTCAGAAAGAAGATGTTCTAAACAAAAGTATCCTAGAATTGCTTGAGATTGAAGATGAGTATGAACTTCGTGATTTGATTACCCAAGTTCCTGAGCTTATGATTGATTCTCAGGATGCCAATGGTGAATATCTGAGCCTTCGTGTACGTTTTGCCTTGGTTCGTCGAGAGTCTGGCTTTATCTCAGGTTTGGTTGCAGTTTTGCATGATACGACGGAGCAGGAGAAGGAAGAACGGGAACGGAGGCTCTTTGTTTCCAACGTTAGTCATGAGCTACGGACGCCTCTGACCAGCGTAAAATCCTATCTTGAAGCCTTGGATGAGGGTGCCTTGTCAGAACCTGTCGCTCCAGACTTTATCAAGGTGTCTCTAGACGAAACAAACCGTATGATGCGGATGGTGACGGATCTTCTCCATCTTTCACGGATTGATAATGCAACCAGTCATCTAGATGTGGAACTGATTAACTTCACTGCCTTTATTACCTTTATTCTTAACCGTTTTGATAAGATGAGGGGACCAGACGAAGAGAAGAAATATGAATTGGTTAGAGATTATCCGATTACCTCTGTCTGGATTGAAATTGATACAGACAAGATGACGCAGGTGATTGATAATATTCTCAACAATGCCATCAAGTATTCACCAGATGGTGGTAAAATTAAAGTGACAATGAAGACAACTGATGATCAGATGATTTTATCTATCTCAGACCAAGGCTTGGGTATTCCTAAGCAGGATTTACCACGTATCTTTGACCGTTTTTATCGTGTGGATCGTGCTAGAAGTCGTGCCCAAGGTGGAACAGGTCTGGGACTGTCTATTGCTAAGGAAATTATCAAACAGCATAATGGCTTTATTTGGGCCAAGAGTGAATACGGTAAGGGATCAACTTTCACAATTGTGCTCCCTTATGATAAGGATGCAGTGAAGGAAGAAGTATGGGAGGACGAAATAGAAGACCAGAATGAGTGAAACAGGCTTTAAATACAGTATTTTAGCGTCGGGTTCCAGTGGAAATTCCTTTTATCTGGAAACCCCAAAAAAGAAACTTTTAGTGGATGCAGGCTTGTCGGGCAAGAAAATTACCAGCTTACTTGCTGAAATAAATCGCAAACCAGAGGACTTGGATGCCATCTTGATTACGCATGAGCATTCTGACCATATTCATGGAGTGGGTGTTTTGGCTCGCAAGTATGGTATGGATTTGTACGCCAATGAAAAGACTTGGCAGGCCATGGAAAATAGCAAGTATCTTGGCAAGGTGGATTCTTCGCAAAAGCATATCTTTGAGATGGGCAAAACCAAAACCTTTGGAGATATTGACATCGAGAGTTTTGGTGTAAGCCATGATGCAGTCGCACCGCAGTTCTATCGCTTTATGAAGGATGACAAGAGTTTTGTTCTTTTGACAGATACAGGTTATGTTAGTGACCGTATGGCAGGAATTGTCGAGAATGCAGATGGCTATCTTATCGAGTCCAACCATGATGTAGAGATTTTGCGAGCAGGTTCTTACGCTTGGCGACTCAAACAACGAATCCTATCAGATCTCGGTCACCTTTCTAACGAGGACGGTGCTGAAGCTATGATTCGGACACTTGGGAATCGCACTAAGAAAATCTACCTTGGACATTTATCTAAGGAAAATAATATCAAGGAACTGGCTCACATGACCATGGTCAATCAGCTGGCACAGGCTGATCTAGGTGTAGGAGTAGACTTTAAGGTATATGATACCTCACCAGATACCGCAACACCATTGACAGATATTTAGAAAGAACGCTAAGAAGGTGTTCTTTTTATATTGACTGAATACCTAAAAAGTAATACAATGGTGTTACTATTAAAAAAGGGAGCGCAAAAGATGACTACTATTACATTAAAAGTTTCTGAAGCTGACAAAACATTTATGAAAGCGATGGCTAAGTTTGAAGGAGTTTCCCTGTCGGAACTTATCCGCACCAAAACTCTTGAAGCTCTAGAAGACGAATACGATGCTCGTGTGGCAGATTTAGCCTATCAAGAGTATTTAGAAGACTTGGAAAAAGGAGTTGAACCCGTTACTTGGGAAGAAATGATGCATGATTTAGGCTTGGAGGATGAATAATTTGTATAAATTAGTTCCAACAAGACGTTTCATCAAGCAATTGAAAAAATTGGATCGTTATACGCAGAAGATAATTACAAACTATTTACAAACCAATGTTTTGGAAGACCCAAGACGACACGGAAAGGCTTTGGTTGGTAATCGCGTTGGTCAATGGCGCTATAGAATTGGTAATTATCGAGTTATCGTACAAATTGTAGATGATGAATTAGTCGTTGCTACTCTAGAAGTTGGTCATCGGAGAGATATTTATTGAATTACTTTTTTCCAAGTAAATTTTCATTCTTTAAAACATGATATAATAGGGATTACAATATAAGAGAGGTTGCTTATGACAATAGATATTAGTGAAGAAAGTTTATCTAAAGAATCGGCTGACTTATTAAAAATTCTTTTAAAAGATCGAACGACAAAGAAATCAATTGTTTGGGCTACGCATTCTTATGAATTGTTAGGAAAGGGATTTGCTCCAAGTGATCGCATCACTCCAAGTAGGGTGACGGGAAACTATGCTAACTTGATTCAGCCCAGATCTGAAAAATCCAAGTATGAGCAAAAAGATCGTACAAAGATAAGGGCAGAAGTGTTTACACCAACTTGGTTGGTCGCAAAGCAAAATGGATATGTAGAATCGGAACTAGGCTCTTTAAATCTTGAGGAGTATGTTGACCTAAGGTTGTTGGAGATAACTTGTGGTGAAGCACCTTATATGGTAACGAGATATGATACGGTAACTGGTGAGGAAATTCCATTATCTGAGCGAGTTGGTTTTGTTGATAGAAAATTGCAGCGCATTAGTCGTGAGGTTTCAGATGAAGTCACCTTTTATGACCTTGTAAAAAAAGCTTATCAAGCTTCTTATGGATATGAGTACCAAGGGGATTCTCTGCTTTTGGCGCGTGAAAATCTTTTAACAACATTTGAGGACTACTATCTTGCAAAGACTGGAAATCAACCGACCTTAGAGCAAAAGAAAGAAATTGCGACTATTATATCCTACAATGTCTTTCAGATGGATGGATTGAAAAAAAACAGTCCCTACTCAGCTACACAAGGACAATCTCAACAGTTAAGCTTGTTTCCCGATGAGCTGGAAGTAGAACAAGCAGAAGAATCTAAAACCCAAATCAAAGACTGGAAAAAGAATAAAATGATAGGTTTTGAGCGCCTATCTAGTGAGGAAAGTGAAATGAAATTTGATGTCGTGATAGGAAATCCGCCGTATCAGGATAATACATTAGGAGAAAATATTTCATTTGCTCCTCCTGTTTATCATAATTTTCTTGATGAATCGGTTAAAATAGCTGATAGAAGCATTTTAATAACTCCCGGAAGATTTTTGTTTAATGCTGGTGGAACTCCAAAAAGTTGGAATAACAAAATTTTAACAAATGAACACGTTAAAGTTGAATATTATGAACAAGACTCGTCAAAGGTTTTTTCAGGTACAGATATAAAAGGTGGAGTTGCAATCATTTATCAAGATAATAATAGTTTATTTGAACCAATTGATACCTTTACTCCATTTAAAGAATTAAATGAGATCTTACATCTAGTGATGTCAAAAAATTTAGATTCTTTCACTAAGATTGTTAGTGGTAGAGGAGTATATAAATTATCAAAAAGAGCTTTAGAAGAATATCCAGAAATTGAAAAAATACAATCTAAAGGACATAAATATGATGTAGGGTCAGGTGCTTTTAGAATTTTAAAGAATATCATCTTCTCTGAAGAAAAGAAATTTGATAGTCAGATTTCTTTTTTAGGGTTGTATAATTCAAAACGTGTATATTATTATGCAGATGAAAAAAATTTTGCATTACCTGACCACTTTTATAAATATAAAGTTTTTATTCCAAAATCAAATGGAAGTGGGGCAATAGGTGAAGTATTATCTACACCCCTAATCGGGGAACCCCTAATCGGGGCTACAGAGACATTTCTTTCTATTGGTGGTTTTGAAACTTATACAGAGGCTTCTAATTGTTTAAAATACATCAAAACAAAGTTTGCAAGAGCATTGTTGGGAGTATTAAAAATTACACAGGACAACACTAAAGAAAAGTGGGCAAAAGTACCTTTATTTAATTTTTCGGTCAATTCTGATATTGACTGGTCACAGTCGGTATCAGACATTGACCGACAGTTATATGAATATTTTGACCTCACTCCAGAGCACATTGCCTTTATTGAGACTCATGTAAGGGAGATGGATTGATGGTAGAAATTAAAACTTCTAAAGAGATTCATCCTAAAATCTATGCCTACACCACTCCTACGGTAACTAGTAATGAGGGCTGGATTAAGATTGGTTATACGGAGCGTGATGTCACACAACGTATCAAGGAGCAAACGCATACTGCTCATATAGATACAGACATATTGTGGACTGGAGATGCGACCTATACAGAAGAACCTGATAAGGGAAAGACTTTTAAGGACCATGATTTCCACCATTTCCTTTCTTTCCATGATGTGGAACGTCGTCCCAAGACGGAATGGTTTTACTTTAATGGAACTCCTGAGAAATCAAAAAATCTTTTTGATAAGTTTGTTCAGCATGATTTGTCAGGTTATCAGCCTGGTCAAGGAAAGGACTATACTCTTCGACAAGAGCAAGAAGAAGCAGTTTCTAAGACCTTAGCTTATTTCCAGAATCATCCAGGAGGGAAGTTCCTCTGGAATGCCAAACCACGCTTTGGTAAAACCTTATCTACCTACGACCTAGCTCGACGAATGGATGCTGCCAATGTTCTGATTGTAACAAACAGACCGGCCATTGCCAACTCATGGTATGATGATTTTGAAAAATTCATAGCAGGTCAAACGACTTACAAGTTTGTTTCTGAATCGGATAGCCTTAAAAGTCGTCCAACCTTGTCACGAAAAGAATTTGTTGGTATTTTAGATGACGATGTAAGACAACTTGCTTTTATCAGTCTCCAAGACTTGAAAGGCTCTGCTTATCTAGGTGGAGAGCATAACAAACTTAAATGGGTTACAGATCTCCACTGGGATTTATTGGTTATTGATGAGGCTCATGAAGGAGTTGATACCTTTAAGACAGACCAAGCTTTTAATAAAATTCGACGGAATTTCACTCTGCATTTGTCAGGTACACCATTTAAGGCATTGGCCAAAGGAGATTTTACAGAGGATCAAATCTACAACTGGTCTTATGCTGATGAGCAGGCAGCTAAAACTACTTGGTCGCCTGAGCAAGAAGAGGAAAATCCATATGAGAACTTGCCTCAGTTAAATCTCTTTACCTATCAAATGTCTCAGATGATTAGTGAGGAGTTAGAAAAAGGTGCTCAACTCGATGGAGAGAACATCGACTATGCTTTTGACTTGAGTGAGTTCTTCGCAACAGATGATAAAGGTAAATTTATCCATGAGCAAGATGTCAAAAATTGGCTAAATACTCTATCAAGCAATGAAAAGTATCCATTTTCAACCAAAGAACTTCGTAATGAACTCAAGCATACTTTTTGGCTGTTAGAACGTGTAGCCTCAGCTAAAGCTTTAAAAGCACTACTAGAAGAACACCCAATTTATGAAAACTATGAGATTGTTCTAGCTGCAGGTGATGGACGTATGTCCGAAGAAGACGATAAAGTCAAACTCAAATCCTTAGATTTGGTTAGAAAGGCGATAGCGGAGAATGACAAAACTATTACCCTATCCGTCGGTCAGTTGACGACAGGGGTATTGATGTTATCAAACTTAAAATCACCCGCCCTTTATATGCAGGCTGCTTTCCGTGCTCAAAACCCATATTCATGGACCGATAGCAAAGGAAATCATTTCCGCAAAGAAAAATCCTATGTATTTGACTTTGCGCCGGAAAGAACCTTGATTCTCTTTGATGAGTTTGCCAACAACTTATCGCTTGCAACTGCAGGAGGAGGTGGGACTTCGACAACTCGTGAAGAAAACATCAGAGAATTACTAAATTTCTTCCCTGTCATAGCTGAAGATCGTGCTGGTAAGATGGTTGAAATTGATGCCAAGGCGGTTCTAACTATCCCTCGCCAGATTAAAGCTAGAGAAGTTCTTAAACGAGGCTTTATGTCCAATCTCTTATTTGATAATATCAGCGGTATTTTCCAAGCTAGTCAAACCGTTCTAGACATTTTAAATGAACTCCCAGTTGAAAAGGAAGGGAAGTTACAAACATCTTCTGAACTATTAGACTTTTCAGATGTTACAGTAGATGATGAGGGCAATGCAGTAGTTGACCATGAAATTGTAGTTAATCAGCAAATGCGACTTTTTGGTGAAAAAGTCTATGGACTTAGTCAATCTGTTACAGATTTGTTCACTAAGGATGAGGACAGAACTCAAAAACAGCTGGTTAATGATTTGAGTAAGACGGTTTCTTCAGTGATTGTAGAAGATTTGAAAGGTGAATACAACCTTAAAACTCGGGAAACAGATCAAATCAAGAAGCAAATTACAGCAACATTTGAGAATGAAATTCGAAAAAACGATATCGAAAGAAAAATTTCTGAAGCTCATATCAGGGAAGAATTGCAACAACAAATCAAGGAAGCAGTTGATAAGGAGCAAAAGGATAAGATTCAAGAAGATTTTGATAAACGTTTAGAAGAAAACAATCTTATTCACAAGGAAAAACTAGAGCAAACACTTAAAAAAGAAGTGGAAAAAATGCCTGAGAAGTTTATTGAACAGGTTGAGATAAAACGTGTTGAGCAGTTGAAACAATCAGCTCAAGATGAGATTCGTGACCATCTTCGTGGATTTGCACGAACCATCCCAAGTTTTATTATGGCTTATGGTGATCAAACTCTAACACTTGATAATTTTGATACCTTTGTTCCTGAGCATGTTTTCTTTGAAGTGACTGGTATTACGATTGATCAATTTCGTTATTTGAGAGATGGTGGACAAGATTTTGCAGGACATCTCTTTGATCGAGCAACATTTGATGAAGCAATCCAAGAATTTCTTCGTAAGAAAGAGGAATTGGCAGATTATTTTAAAGATCAGAAAGAAGATATTTTTGATTATATTCCACCGCAGAAAACCAATCAGATTTTCACTCCTAAACGAGTGGTGAAGAGAATGGTGTATGACCTTGAAAAAGAAAATCCAGGTATCTTTGATGATCCATCTAAGACATTTATTGATTTGTACATGAAATCAGGCCTCTATATTGCAGAATTGGTTAAGCGACTATATAATAGCAATGGTTTAAAAGATGCATTTCCAAATCCTGAAGAACGCTTAAAACATATCCTAGAAAACCAAGTTTATGGATTTGCACCATCTGAGATTATCTATAACATCTCGACTAATTTTATCTTTGGAAATCTCTCACAAGACATTAGTAGAAAGAACTTTGTTTTAGAAGATACCATTCCTGCCGCTAAAGAAGGAAGGATTCAGGAGTTGGTTGATTCCTATTTTGAAAATAATTAAAAAGAAGGCGAATGTGCCTTCTTTTTAATATCTTTTACAATCCAGCGAAATCTTTGATTTCTTGTGCTGACATTGAAGAGTCGCAACGAACATTGATTTGTCCATCTGCAATATGAACAAAGCCTGGTACAGTTGGGATTCCGTAGCGTGAGCGGAATTCTTGCAACTCATTGAGTTGGCTTGGTTCTTCACTGTTGATGAAGTAGATGTGAGCTTTGGTTTCAGCTACGACACCTGCTAAAGTACCTGCAAATTTACGGCAGTAAGGACAAGTTTTGCGACCAATAAAGAAGGTTGCAGTTTCTTTTTTATCAAGAGCTTCTTGCGCACGCGCAACTGTAGTGACTTCAAGGTCTTTGATATTATCTAAAAATTGTTCCATGAGATTACCTCGCTTTCATTGATAAGTCTAGTATGCCATAAAGTTTCTAAAATTGCTTAGATTTGATACGAAAAAAGATGAGATTGGTTGGTCTCATCTTTTATAGGACTTTATTTTACAAAAGCATTGATTTCTGCTTCGATGTTAGCAATCTTAGCTTGTGATTCTTCGTTGGTTTCACCTACAACTGCAATGTAGAACTTGATTTTTGGTTCTGTACCTGAAGGGCGAACGGCAATCCATGAACCGTCAGCAAGTGTGTATTTCAACACATCACTTGGAGGAGTTGTCAAATTTGTAACAGTACCGTCAGCAGCAGTGGCAGTTTGAGCCTTGAAGTCTTCTACTACAGTGATAGCTGTTGCATTCCATTCTTTTGGAGCGTTGTTACGGAATTTAGCCATAATCGCTTTGATTTGTTCAGCACCATCAACACCTGAAAGGGTAACAGAGATAGTTTTTTCTGCGTAGTAGCCGTATTCTTTGTAGATTTCTTCGATACCGTCAGCAAGTGTCAAACCACGAGAACGGTAGTAGGCAGCAAGTTCAGCAACGACAAGAACGGCTTGAATAGCGTCTTTATCACGTACGAAAGGTTTAATCAAGTAACCGAAGCTTTCTTCAAATCCCATCATGTATGTGTGATTGTGTTTTTCTTCGAATTCTTGGATTTTTTCAGCGATGAATTTGAAACCAGTCAAGACGTTGAACATAGTTGCGCCGTAGCTTTCAGCAATCTTCGTTACCAAGTCAGTTGATACGATAGATTTGCAGAGTGCTGCATTTTCAGGCAGAGTTCCAGCATTTTTGTGGGCTTCCAAGATGTATTTAGCCATGATAGCACCGATTTGGTTACCTGAAAGGTTGAGGTAGCTACCATCTTTTTGAAGAACTTCAACACCAACACGGTCAGCATCAGGGTCAGTTGCCACAAGAACATCTGCACCAACTTGACGACCAAGTTCTTCAGCAAGAGCAAAAGCTGCTTGGCTTTCTGGGTTTGGAGATTTTACAGTTGAAAAGTCAGGGTCAGCAGTTGCTTGCGCTTCAACGACTTGAACAGAGTCAAATCCTGCTTGGGCAAGAGCACGACGAGCCAACATTTCACCAGTACCATGAAGTGGTGTGTAGACAATTTTCATGTCTTTACCGAATTCTTCAATCAAGGCTGGGTTGATGTTTACGTCCTTAACCTCTTTAAGGTATTCTACATCAACAGCTTCGCCGATAACTTCAATTAAGCCAGAAGCTTTTTCAGCTTCCACATCAGCAACTTCAACTGCAAATGGGTTTTCGATTGCACGGATATATGTAGTCAAAGCGTCTGCGTCGTGTGGAGGCATTTGTCCACCGTCTTCACCGTAAACCTTGTATCCGTTAAATGGTGCAGGGTTGTGGCTGGCTGTGACCATGATACCTGCGAAACAGTTGAGGTGACGAACTGCAAATGAGAGTTCTGGAGTTGGACGAAGGCTTTCAAATACATAAGATTTGATACCGTGTTTAGCAAGAACTGCCGCAGATTCAAAGGCAAACTCTGGTGAGAAGTGACGGCTATCGTAGGCGATTGCTACACCACGTTCTTTTTCATTTCCACCTTTTGACTCAATCAAACGAGCCAAACCTTCAGTAGCTTGGCGAACAACGTAGATGTTGATGCGGTTTGTACCAGCACCAATCAAGCCACGCATACCTGCAGTACCAAATTCAAGATTTGTATAGAAGGCATCTTCCTTAGTTTTTTCGTCCATATTTTCCAAATCTTGACGAAGATAGTCAGGAAGCTCCGCAAAATCAACCCATTTCTGGTAATTTTCTTGGTAAGACATTGAAATTCTCCTTTTTGTAAATTGTTTTAACCGTTCACATTATAGCACTTTTTAGCGTTTTAGTAAAACGGTAGCATAATTTTCAGAAAAGTGGTGTCATATGCCGGTTTATCAAGTCTTGAATGCCTTAGGGAAACATGCTATACTGTTTGTATGATTATTTTACAAGCTAATAAAATTGAACGTTCTTTTGCAGGAGAGGTTCTTTTTGATAATATCACCCTGCAAGTTGATGAACGTGATAGGATAGCCCTTGTTGGGAAAAATGGTGCAGGTAAGTCTACTCTTTTGAAGATTTTGGTTGGAGAAGAGGAGCCAACTAGTGGAGAAATCAATAAGAAAAAAGATATTTCTCTGTCTTACCTAGCCCAAGATAGCCGTTTTGAGTCTGAAAATACCATCTACGATGAAATGCTTCATGTCTTTGATGACTTACGTCGGACTGAGAAACAACTTCGTCAGATGGAGCTGGAGATGGGTGAAAAGTCTGGTGAGGACTTGAATAAGCTGATGTCAGATTACGACCGCTTATCTGAGAATTTTCGCCAAGCAGGTGGCTTTACCTTTGAAGCTGATATACGAGCGATTTTGAATGGATTCAAATTTGATGAATCTATGTGGCAGATGAAAATTGCTGAGCTTTCTGGTGGTCAAAATACTCGCTTGGCACTTGCTAAAATGCTTCTTGAAAAGCCAAATCTCTTGGTATTGGATGAGCCAACCAACCACTTGGATATCGAAACTATTGCTTGGCTAGAGAATTACTTGGTAAACTATAGTGGCGCACTCATTATTGTCAGCCACGACCGTTATTTCTTAGACAAGGTTGCGACAATTACGCTAGATTTGACCAAGCATTCCTTGGATCGCTATGTGGGCAACTACTCTCGTTTTGTTGACTTGAAAGAACAAAAACTAGCTACTGAGGCAAAAAATTATGAAAAGCAACAGAAGGAGATTGCAGCTCTGGAAGACTTTGTCAATCGCAATCTAGTCCGAGCTTCAACGACCAAACGTGCCCAATCCCGTCGTAAACAACTAGAAAAAATGGAGCGTTTGGACAAGCCTGAAGCTGGTAAGAAATCAGCCAACATGACCTTCCAGTCTGAAAAAACGTCGGGTAATGTTGTCCTGACTGTTGAAAATGCAGCTATTGGCTATGATGGGGAAATATTGTCAGAGCCTATCAACTTAGACCTTCGTAAGATGAATGCTGTCGCTATCGTCGGTCCAAATGGTATTGGGAAATCAACCTTTATCAAGTCTATCGTGGAGCAGATTCCTTTTATCAAGGGTGAAAAGCGCTTTGGCGCTAATGTGGAAGTTGGTTACTATGACCAAACCCAAAGCAAGCTGACACCAAGTAATACTGTACTTGATGAACTCTGGAATGATTTTAAACTGACACCAGAAGTTGAAATCCGTAATCGTCTAGGGGCCTTTCTTTTTTCTGGAGATGATGTTAAAAAATCAGTCGGCATGCTGTCAGGTGGCGAGAAAGCTCGTTTGCTTTTGGCTAAATTGTCTATGGAAAACAACAACTTCTTGATTCTTGACGAACCAACCAACCACTTGGATATTGATAGCAAGGAGGTGCTAGAAAATGCCTTGATTGACTTTGATGGAACCTTGCTCTTTGTCAGTCATGATCGTTACTTTATTAATCGTGTAGCAACTCATGTTTTAGAATTATCTGAGAATGGTTCGACTCTCTATCTTGGAGATTACGACTATTATGTCGATAAAAAGGCTGAAATGGAAGTCAGTCAGATAGAGGAAGATTCAACCAGCAATCAAGTAAAAGAAGCAAGTCCAGTTAATGACTATCAAGCTCAGAAAGAAAGTCAAAAAGAAGTTCGTAAGCTCATGCGACAAATTGAAAGTCTAGAAACTGAAATCGAAGAGTTAGAAAGTCAAAGCCAAGCCATTTCTGAACAAATGTTGGAAACAAACGATGCCGGCAAACTCATGGAATTGCAGGCTGAGTTGGACAAAATCAGCCATCGTCAGGAAGAAGCCATGCTTGAATGGGAAGAATTATCAGAGCAGGTGTAAAGATGGAACATCTTGGAAAAGTATTTCGTGAATTTCGGACAAGTGGCAATTATTCTTTAAAGGAGGCGGCAGGGGAGTCCTGTTCAACCTCTCAGTTATCTCGCTTTGAGCTTGGGGAGTCTGACCTAGCAGTCTCACGTTTCTTTGAGATTTTGGATAACATTTATGTAACAATCGAAAATTTCATGGACAAGGCAAGAAATTTTCACAATCATGAACATGTTGCCATGATGGGACAAATTGTACCCCTTTACTACTCAAATGATATTGCAGGTTTTCAAAAGCTTCAAAGAGAACAACTTGAAAAGGCTAAGAGTTCGACGAATCCCCTTTATTTTGAGCTGAACTGGATTTTGCTACAAGGTCTGATTTGTCAAAGAGATTCGAGTTATCATATGGAGCAGGTTGATTTGGATAAGGTAGCAGATTATCTCTTCAAAACAGAAGAATGGACCATGTATGAGTTGATTCTTTTCGGGAACCTCTATAGTTTCTACGATGTGGACTATGTCACTCGAATTGGAAGAGAAGTTATGGAGAGGGAGGAATTTTACCTAGAGATTGGTCGCCATAAGAGATTAGTGTTGATTTTGGCCCTCAATTGTTACCAGCATTGTTTAGAGCATCTTTCTTTTGACAATGCAAGCTATTTTGAAGCTTATACAGAGAAGATTATTGGTAAAGGTATTAAGCTTTATGAGCGTAATGTTTTCCATTATTTAAAAGGCTTTGCCTTGTATCAAAAGGGACAGTGTAAAGTAGGTTGTAAGCAAATGCAAGAGGCCATGCATATTTTTGACGTGCTAGGTCTTCCAGAGCAAGTAGCCTATTATCAGGAACACTACGAAAAATTTGTCAAAGATTAATTTTCCCAAATAAGGGAAAAATGAAAAAGCTCCTTTCGGTTTTGATACAATAGTTTCAAAATTTGAGAGGAGTTTTTATATGAATCGCTATGCCGTACAGTTGATTAGCCGTGGAGCTGTTAACAAGATAGGGAATATGCTCTATGATTATGGAAATAGTGTCTGGTTGGCTTCCATGGGGACTATCGGGCAGACTGTTTTAGGAATGTATCAGATTTCTGAGCTCGTCACATCCATTCTGATCAATCCCTTTGGTGGAGTTATTTCAGACCGATTTTCTCGTCGTAAGATTTTAATGGCGGCAGACCTTGTTTGTGGAATTCTTTGTTTGGCTATTTCTTTTATAAGGAATGACAGCTGGATGATTGGGGCTTTGATTTTTGCCAACATTGTTCAGGCTATTGCTTTTGCCTTTTCTAGACCTGCAAATAAGGCCATTATCACAGAATTGGTAGAGAAGGATGAACTGGTCCTCTACAATTCTCGTTTGGAGTTGGTCTTGCAGGTTGTCAGCGTGAGTTCTCCTGTACTTTCTTTTCTTGTTTTACAATTCTCAAGTCTTCGGATTACCTTGGTATTAGATGCCCTTAGTTTTTTTCTTGCTTTTGGTTTGGTAGCCCTGCTTCCAAAAAAAGAAGATAAAACTTTGGGGGAGAAGAAACTTACATTCAAAGTTATTTGTGCTGATATCAAGGAGGGTGTTCACTATATTGTGAAGCAAAGGGAAATCTTCTTTTTACTAGTCATGGCTTCAAGTGTCAATTTTTTCTTTGCAGCCTTTAATTACCTCCTCCCCTTTTCAAATCAGCTTTATGGAGTTCAAGGTGCCTATGCCACTATTTTAACTATGGGTGCTATCGGTTCTATTGTTGGGGCGCTGTTAGCTAGTAAGATTAAAGCCAGTATGGAAATGCTTCTGTTTTTGTTGGCTCTGACTGGACTTGGGGTGATGATAATGGGATTTACCCTCCCATCCTATCTGACTTTTTCAGGCAATTTCGTTTGTGAACTCTTTATGACGATTTTCAATATTCACTTTTTTACTCAAGTACAAACCAAGGTTGAAGGTGAATATCTGGGAAGAGTTCTCAGTTCGATTTATACCTTAGCCATACTATTTATGCCAATTGCAACAGGTTTAATGACCTTGCTTCCAAGTGTCCATCTTTATTCTTTCTTGATTATTGGACTTGGAGTTGTAGCCTTATCTTTCTTAGCTCTCGGATATGTTCGAACTCATTTTGAAAAAGAGACATAAGTTTGCTTGGACTTCAAAAATAATTCCAATCTAAGTGTTTTTTCCGCCCTTCTCGTTTGTGAGAAGGGCTTAATTTATGGTAAAATAGTTTTATGAATAAAAGAATGAATGAGTTGGTCGCCTTGCTCAATCGCTATGCGACTGAGTACTATACCAGCGATAATCCCTCGGTTTCAGACAGTGAGTATGATCGCCTTTACCGAGAGTTGGTTGAGTTAGAAACTGCCTATCCAGATCAAGTGCTAGCAGACAGTCCTACCCATCGTGTTGGTGGCAAGGTTTTAGATGGTTTTGAAAAATACAGTCATCAGTATCCTCTTTATAGTTTGCAGGATGCTTTTTCACGTGAGGAGCTTGAAGCTTTTGACGCGCGTGTTCGTAAGGAAGTGGCTCATCCGACCTATATTTGTGAGCTGAAAATCGATGGCTTGTCTATCTCTCTTACTTATGAAAAGGGGATTTTGGTTGCTGGGGCAACACGTGGTGATGGTTCTGTTGGGGAGAATATAACAGAAAATCTTAAGCGTGTTAAGGACATTCCTTTGACCTTGCCAGAAGAACTTGATATCACGGTTCGTGGGGAATGTTATATGCCACGCGCTTCTTTTGACCAGGTTAACCAAGCTCGCCAAGAAAATGGAGAGTCTGAATTTGCCAATCCTCGTAATGCGGCGGCAGGAACCTTGCGTCAGTTGGATACAGCTGTAGTTGCCAAGCGCAATCTTGCGACTTTCCTCTATCAAGAAGCTAGCCCTTCAACTCGAGACAGCCAAGAAAAGGTTTTGAAGCATCTCGAACAACTTGGTTTTGTGGTTAATCCTAAGCGAATCTTGGCTGAAAACATAGATGAAATCTGGAATTTTATCCAAGAAGTAGGAGAGGAACGGGACAATCTGCCTTATGATATCGATGGGGTGGTGATCAAGGTCAACGACCTAGCAGGTCAAGAAGAACTTGGCTTTACTGTTAAGGCTCCAAAGTGGGCAGTAGCCTACAAGTTTCCTGCTGAGGAAAAAGAAGCTAAACTCTTATCCGTTGATTGGACAGTTGGCCGTACGGGTGTTGTAACCCCGACTGCCAATCTAACACCAGTACAACTAGCTGGTACAACTGTTAGCCGTGCGACCCTACACAATGTGGATTATATTGCTGAAAAAGATATCCGCAAAGACGACACGGTTATCGTCTATAAGGCTGGGGACATCATTCCTGCTGTTTTACGTGTAGTAGAGTCCAAACGGGTTTCTGAAGAAAAACTAGATATCCCTACAAACTGCCCAAGTTGTAACTCTGACTTGTTGCACTTTGAAGATGAAGTGGCTCTCCGTTGTATCAATCCGCGTTGCCCTGCTCAAATCATGGAAGGCTTGATTCACTTTGCTTCTCGTGATGCTATGAATATTACAGGCCTTGGTCCTTCTATTGTTGAGAAACTCTTTGCTGCCAATTTAGTAAAGGATGTGGCGGATATTTACCGTTTGAAAGAAGAAGATTTCCTCCTTTTAGAGGGGGTTAAGGAAAAGTCTGCTGCTAAACTGTATCAGGCCATCCAAGCATCTAAGGAAAATTCTGCTGAAAAGCTCTTGTTTGGTTTGGGCATTCGTCATGTCGGAAGCAAGGCCAGTCAGCTCTTACTTCAACATTTCCACTCGATTGAAAATCTGGCTCAGGCAGATTCAGATGAAGTGGCTAGTATTGAAAGTCTGGGTAGTGTGATTGCCAAGAGTCTTCAGACATATTTTGCGACAGAAGGCTCTGAAATTCTCCTCAAAGAATTGAAAGAAGCTGGGGTCAATCTGGACTATAAAGGACAGACGGTAGTGGCAGATGCGGCCTTGTCAGGTTTGACCGTTGTATTGACTGGAAAATTGGAACGGCTCAAGCGCTCAGAAGCTAAAAATAAACTCGAAAGTTTGGGTGCTAAAGTGACTGGCAGTGTTTCTAAAAAGACCGACCTCGTCGTGGCAGGTGCAGATGCTGGAAGTAAACTTCAAAAAGCACAAGAACTTGGTATTGAAGTTCGAGATGAAGCTTGGCTCGAAAGTTTGTAAAGAATAGTAGAAGGCTAGATGTTAGATAGTCTGAAACTGTCTATCCTGAAGTGTTTTGACATGAATTGAGTCTATCTTGAGTCAGAAATTAAATTGCTGAATCTATCAGCACCACATAAAAAATTAAATTAAAATTAGAAATTAGGAAAAGAAATGTTAAATTACCCTGTAGTCATCCATTTTCATCGAAAAAACGGGGATTATGCAGCCTGTTCATTTAGTAGAAAACAGGCGGACAATGTTGAAAAATTGTATTATGAAAATAACTTTTTTGGAGCAAAGTTCTCCTTCACAGTTACAAGTCAAGAAAAGTTAGAAAACCTGAAGTTTTCTGTCGAGATTGATGGGACAGTTAAGGAATATTCCGTGCGTTATAACTACTATCCGCTTCTGACAGAAGTTTGGATTTTAGAGGGCGACGAGACTGTTTATTATTCTGAAAACCCAGCCATTGCTAGTCCTTACTACAAAGATCAAAATCCATTTGCTTTTGATAGAGCAATACATAGCGCTAGTTTTGATCACCACTGGGGCTACCAAGGAGAACTAGGTTACAGTCTTTCAGATTATCAGACTAGCTTTAAACTTTGGGCTCCTACGGCTACTGCTGTACAGGTGGTTGTCTACGAAAATACCAGCAACGACGCTCCGATTTGGAAAACCTTTAATCTAGAGCGTGGTAATAGCTATTCATACAGTCATAAGTACAATACCATTGGTGTTTGGAGTCTAGACTTAGATGAAAATCTTGCTGGCAAGGCTTATCAGTATCAGATTGACTTTCCTCACCACCAGACTGTGACGAGAGATCCTTACACGATTGCCACAAGTCCTGACGGCAAACGTTCCGTAATTCTTTCTCATCAAGACAGACAAGTAGAAGGATTTGTGGTCAAACATGGAACAGAAGCGCCTTGGCGTTTGGAAAATCCATGTAAAGCAGTTATCTGTGAAATGCATATCCGAGATTTAACCAAATCTCCGACCTCTGGAGTTGCAGAGCATCTCCGTGGAACCTTCCTTGGTGCTGCCCAGACTGGAACTGTAAACCAATTCGGACAAGCAACCGCCTTTGACTATATCAAAGAACTTGGCTGCAACTATGTTCAACTCCAGCCTATCTTTGATCGCCATAAGGAATACGATGAGGATGGAAATGTAACCTATAACTGGGGTTATGACCCTCAAAACTACAATGCACCAGAACCAAGTTTTTCTAGTAATCCAGATGATCCAGGGCAGGTCATTCGTGATTTGAAGACCATGGTTCAAGCCTATCACGATGCGGGGATTGGTGTCATTATGGACGTGGTTTATAATCACACCTTTTCAACGGTTGATGCACCTTTCCAAACAACTGTCCCTGATTACTACTATCGTATGAATCCAGACGGTACCTTCCAGAATGGAACAGGTGTTGGAAATGAAACAGCCAGTGAACACGAAATGTTCCGCAAGTACATGATTGATTCTCTTCTATACTGGGTACAGGAATACAATATTGACGGCTTCCGTTTTGACTTGATGGGTATTCATAATGTCAAAACCATGCAAGCGATTCGTTGGGCGCTAGATGAGGTTGATCCCCGTATTATCACTTATGGAGAAGGCTGGGATATGGGAACAGGTCTTGCAACTTATGATAAGGCCAAGAAGGATAATGCCTACCAAATGCCAAATATCGGATTCTTCAATGATAATCAGCGTGATGCGGTCAAAGGAGGAGAAGTTTATGGTGCAATCAAGTCAGGATTTGTAAGTGGTGCAGCCACTGAACCAATCATTGCCAAGGCCATTCTTGGTAGCCGAGAATTGGGTTCTTATCTCAGTCCAAACCAGGTTCTCAACTATGTTGAAGCCCATGACAATTACAATCTTCATGATTTGTTGGCGACTCTTCATCCTGATCAAAGTTCAGACCAGATTATGCGCAAGGTTGAGACGGCGACAGTAATGAACCTTCTCATGCAAGGAATGTCCTTTATGGAAATTGGCCAAGAATTTGGTCGAACCAAATTAATTCCGACGGGTGAACATGGACAACTCACTTCGGCAGACCGAGAACGTGCTATGAATAGTTACAACGCTCCTGACAGTGTTAACCAAATAAACTGGGATTTAATCAATGAAAGACAAGAAAGCATTGACTTTGTCCGTCAAATTATTCGACTGAAAACACAGACTAGCGCCTTTTCTTATCCTACATACGAAGAAGTTTACCGTCATGTCTTTGTTCACACAGCTGCAGAAAATAGCGGATGGATTGTTTACGAGATTCACGGGGGGCCAGAACATCTATTGGTAGTATTCAATGCCAAGGGAACTTCCTTATACTTTGAAAATGCAGGAAATCTAGAAATGCTTGTGACCAATAGTCGTTCGAAACAAGAAAATGTCATTGATGATACTAGTGTCGCAGTGCTAAAAGTACTCTCTTAAATGCATAAACTAAAAAGGGTTAGATTGTCTAATCCTTTTTATCATTTATAAGTTTTCAATGAAGATTAGAATCAAGTTTCAAATAGTTTGAAAAACCAAGCTTGTGAAAATAATCTCAAAAAAATTGCAAAAAGGGTTGTAATTTTCTGAAAATTTGGTAAAATATATCTTAATCATTTTCAGGAGGACGAGAATTTGACAAGATATCAGAATTTAGTAAATGGAAAATGGAAATCAGCTGAAAAAGAAATTACGATTTATTCACCAATAAACCAAGAAGAATTAGGGACTGTTCCAGCTATGACTCAGGCAGAAGTAGATGAGGCTATGAAAGCTGCGCGTGCAGCCCTGCCAGCTTGGCGAGCTTTATCAGCAGTTGAACGTGCGGCTTATTTGCACAAAACAGCAGCTATTTTAGAACGTGATAAGGAAGAAATTGGTACTATACTTGCCAAAGAAGTGGCAAAGGGAATTAAAGCAGCTATTGGAGAAGTGGTGCGTACCGCAGACTTGATTCGCTATGCTGCTGAGGAAGGTCTCCGTATCACTGGACAAGCAATGGAAGGTGGCGGTTTTGAAGCAGCAAGTAAAAATAAATTGGCCGTTGTTCGTCGCGAGCCAGTTGGTGTCGTGCTGGCTATCGCTCCCTTTAATTATCCAGTTAATTTATCTGCTTCTAAAATTGCACCTGCCTTGATTGCAGGGAATGTAGTCATGTTTAAGCCACCAACACAAGGTTCTATTTCTGGGCTCTTGTTGGCTAAAGCGTTTGAAGAAGCAGGGATTCCGGCTGGTGTTTTCAATACCATTACGGGTCGTGGTTCAGAAATTGGGGATTATATCATTGAACACAAAGAAGTCAACTTCATCAACTTTACAGGTTCAACTCCTATCGGAGAACGTATTGGTCGTTTAGCTGGTATGCGTCCAATCATGTTGGAGCTTGGTGGGAAAGATGCAGCCTTAGTACTAGAAGATGCAGATTTGGAACATGCTGCCAAGCAAATTGTTGCGGGTGCCTTTAGCTATTCAGGTCAACGTTGCACAGCCATTAAACGTGTTATTGTTATCGAAAGTGTAGCAGATACACTAGCTGCTTTGCTTCAAGCAGAGGTTACTAAATTAACAGTTGGCGATCCATTCGACAATGCTGATATCACACCAGTTATCGACAATGCTTCAGCAGACTTTATTTGGGGCTTGATTGATGATGCACAAGAAAAAGGTGCTCAGGCTCTTACACCAATCAAACGCGAAGGCAATCTTCTATGGCCAGTGCTTTTTGACCAAGTTACAAAAGATATGAAAGTGGCATGGGAAGAGCCATTTGGTCCTGTTTTACCAATTATCCGTGTGGCTAGTGTAGAGGAAGCCATTGCCTTTGCCAACGAATCTGAATTCGGCCTTCAATCCTCAGTCTTTACAAATGATTTCAAAAAAGCATTTGAAATTGCTGAAAAACTTGAAGTGGGTACAGTTCATATAAATAATAAAACCCAGCGTGGTCCAGATAATTTCCCATTCCTTGGTGTCAAAGGTTCTGGCGCTGGAGTGCAAGGAATTAAATATAGTATTGAAGCGATGACAAATGTCAAATCCATTGTTTTTGATGTGAAATGAAATGTAAAATCAGGAGATTCGTTTCCTGATTTATTTTTTTACTTAAAATTATATTTTTTGTTAGCTAAATAACGAACTTTGTGATAGTATTATTAAAAAACAATTCGTTTTCAAAGCGTTTCTGAAAATTTCTTGATTTACAAGTGAACACATCAGTGAATTTGTTGAAGACTTTCAAAAGATTTTTTTGCAAATTCCGTAATTTACTTGAATCTTCCCTAAAAAGGTAGTATAATAAATCTATAGAAAACGCTTACAGAATTAGGAGGGTGTATGGATAAGAATAATGCTTTAAAAACCTTTATGACAGGTGAAAATTTTCACCTCCAGCACTATCTGGGAGCTCATAGGGAAGAAAAAAATGGTGAGTATGGCTACACTTTTCGTGTGTGGGCACCTAATGCTCAGGCTGTACACTTGGTAGGGGATTTCACCAATTGGATTGAAAATCAAATTCCAATGGAACGGAACGAATTTGGAGTCTGGGAAGTCTTTACCAGTCTTGCTTACGAAGGCCAAATTTATAAGTATCATATCACACGTGCAAATGGTCATCAGCTTATGAAGATTGATCCTTTGGCTGTACGGTATGAGGCACGACCTGGTACTGGGGCTATTTTAACAGAAATTCCAGAGAAAAAATGGAAAGATGGACTTTGGTTAGCTCGTAGAAAACGCTTGAGCTTTGAAGAGCGTCCCGTCAATATTTACGAAGCTCATGCTGGCTCTTGGAAGAGAAATCCTGATGGTAGTCCTTTTAGTTTTGCTCAATTGAAAGATGAACTCATTCCTTACTTGGTCGAGATGAACTATACTCACATTGAGTTTATGCCCTTGATGTCTCATCCTCTTGGATTGAGTTGGGGTTACCAGCTTATGGGTTACTTTGCTTTAGAGCATGCCTATGGTCGCCCTGAGGAATTTCAAGATTTTGTTGAGGAGTGTCACTTAAACAATATTGGGGTTATTGTGGACTGGGTACCTGGTCACTTCACTATTAATGATGATGCCTTGGCCTATTATGATGGAACACCGACTTTTGAATATCAAGACCATAATAAGGCTCATAACTACGGTTGGGGCGCACTCAATTTTGACCTTGGAAAGAATGAAGTCCAGTCCTTCTTGATTTCTAGTATTAAGTTTTGGATTGACTTTTACCATTTGGACGGTATTCGTGTGGATGCAGTGAGCAATATACTCTATCTAGATTACGATGATGCCCCATGGACGCCTAATAAAGATGGGGGCAATCTCAACTACGAAGGCTATTATTTCTTAAAACGTTTGAATGATGTCATTAAACAAGCTCATCCAGACGTTATGATGATAGCTGAGGAAAGTTCATCAGCTACTCAGATTACTGACACCAAGGATTCAGATGGTCTTGGCTTTGACTACAAATGGAATATGGGTTGGATGAATGATATCCTACGATTCTACGAAGAAGACCCAATTTACCGTAAGTATGACTTTAATTTAGTGACTTTCAGTTTTATGTATGTCTTCAAGGAGAATTATCTCCTACCATTCTCACATGACGAAGTGGTTCATGGCAAGAAGAGTATGATGCACAAGATGTGGGGAGATCGTTATAATCAATTCGCAGGCTTGCGTAATCTCTACACTTACCAAATTTGTCACCCTGGTAAGAAATTGCTCTTCATGGGTAGTGAATATGGGCAATTCCTAGAATGGAAATCTGAAGAACAGTTGGAATGGTCTAACCTAGAAGATCCAATGAATGCTAAGATGAAGTATTTCACTTCTCAGCTAAACCAGTTTTACAAAGACCACCGCTGTCTGTGGGAAATTGATACCAGCTATGATGGAATTGAAATCATCGATGCGGATAATAGAGACCAGAGTGTTCTTTCCTTCATCCGTAAGGGTAAGAAGGATGATATGTTAGTCTGTATCTTTAATATGGCACCTGTTGAACGAAAAGATTTTACAATCGGACTTCCTGTTGCAGGGATTTACGAAGAAGTTTGGAATACTGAGTTAGAAGAGTGGGGAGGCGTTTGGAAAGAACATAATCAAACTGTGCAAACGCAAGAAGGACTATGGAAAGATTATGAGCAGACCTTGACCTTTACCCTACCGGCTATGGGAGCAAGTGTTTGGAAAATCAAACGTCGCTTGAAACCTACTAAAACCGTCACAAGTAAAAATCAAAAAGGAGTAGAAAATGAAGAATGAAATGTTAGCTTTGATTCTTGCTGGTGGGCAAGGAACTCGTCTCGGTAAACTCACTCAAAGCATTGCAAAACCAGCTGTGCAATTTGGTGGGCGCTACCGTATCATTGACTTTGCTCTTTCAAACTGTGCCAACTCAGGCATCAACAATGTTGGAGTCATTACACAGTACCAACCACTTGCTCTCAACAACCATATTGGTAATGGTTCAAGCTGGGGACTAGACGGTATCAATTCTGGTGTCTCTATTCTTCAACCTTATTCTGCAAGTGAAGGAAATCGTTGGTTTGAGGGGACTAGCCACGCTATTTACCAAAATATTGATTATATCGACAGTGTCAATCCTGAGTATGTCTTGATTCTATCTGGGGACCATATCTACAAAATGGATTATGATGATATGCTCCAGTCTCACAAAGATAATAATGCCAGCTTGACAGTAGCGGTTTTAGACGTCCCTCTTAAAGAAGCTAGTCGTTTTGGTATTATGAACACAGATGCCAATAACCGCATTGTTGAATTTGAAGAAAAACCAGCTCAACCTAAATCTACAAAAGCTTCTATGGGAATTTACATTTTTGATTGGCAACGTCTGCGCAATATGCTTGTTACTGCTGAAAAGAGCAATGTCGATATGTCAGACTTCGGTAAGAATGTCATTCCAAATTACCTTGAGTCAGGTGAAAGTGTCTATGCATATGAGTTTAATGGCTACTGGAAAGATGTTGGTACTATTGAGTCACTTTGGGAAGCTAACATGGAATATATTTCACCAGAAAATGCCTTGGATAGCCGTAACCGTCAATGGAAGATTTACTCAAGAAACTTAATTTCACCACCAAACTTCCTTGGGGCAAATGCTCATGTGGAAGATTCCTTGGTTGTCGATGGCTGTTTCGTAGATGGAACTGTTAAACATTCTATCCTCTCAACAGGTGCGCAAGTTCGCGAAGGGGCAGAAGTAGTAGATTCAGTTATCATGAGTGGTGCAATTGTCGGTCAGGGAGCTAAAATCAAACGTGCCATTATTGGTGAAGGTGCAGTTATTTCTGATGGTGTCGAAATTGATGGAACAGAAGAAGTACAAGTTGTAGGATATGATGAAGTAGTGGGGGTAGCAACAGATGAAGATTGATAAATATTCTGCCATTTTAGGAAACACAGTTGGTTTTCATGATATGTCAACACTGACAGACCACCGTCCAGTAGCTAGTTTGCCATTTGGTGGTAAATATCGCTTGATTGACTTCCCGCTTTCAAGTCTTGCTAATGCTGGTGTCCGTAGTATTTTTGGTATTTTCCAACAAGACAATATCAGCTCAGTCTTTGACCATATCCGTTCAGGACGTGAGTGGGGCTTGTCAACTCTTCTTAGCCACTATTATCTAGGTATTTACAATACTCGTGTGGAAAGTAGTACAGTTGGAAAAGAATACTACCAACAACTTCTTACTTACTTGAAACGTTCTGGCTCAAACCAAACAGTTTCACTCAACTGTGATGTTTTGATTAATATTGATTTGAACCAAGTTTTCCATCTACATAGTACAACAAAAGGGCCTATCACTGTAGTTTATAAAAAACTAGCTAAGAAAGACATTTCAGAAGTAAACGCAATCTTGGAAGTGGATGAAACAGACCATGTTCGTTCTCATAAACTCTTTGATAGTAAATCATCAGATGAAGTTTACAATATGTCGACAGATATCTTTGTCGTTGATACCCCTTGGTTGATTGAACGCTTAGAAGAAGAGGCTAAGAAAGAACATCCAGAGAAGTTGCGCTATGTTTTACGGGATTTGGCTGCAAAAGAAGGGGCTTTTGCCTACGAGTACACAGGCTACCTAGCCAACATTCATTCTGTAGAGTCTTATTATAAAGCGAATATCGATATGCTTGAATCGCAAAAGTTCTATTCTCTCTTCTCACCAAACCAAAAGATTTATACAAAGGTCAAAAACGAAGAGCCAACTTACTATGCCAATACATCTAAGGTAAGTACTTCTCAGTTTGCTTCTGGTAGTATTGTTGAAGGTCAAGTGGCTAATTCTGTTTTATCACGTAATATTCATGTCCATAAGGATAGCTTGGTTAAAGATAGCATCTTATTCCCTCGTGTTGTTATTGGAGAAGGTGCTCAGGTAGAATACGCTATATTGGACAAGGGTGTTGAAGTTGCGGATGGAGTAGTGATCCGTGGAACTGCAGAACATCCAGTCGTCGTTAAGAAAGGTGCTAAAGTAACAGAGGATATTCATTCATGAAAATTTTATTTGTAGCAGCTGAGGGTGCACCCTTTTCAAAAACAGGTGGTTTGGGAGACGTCATTGGCGCTCTTCCTAAATCACTGGTAAAAGCGGGACATGAAGTTGCAGTAATTTTACCCTACTATGACATGGTAGAGGCTAAATTTGGAAATCAGATTGAAGATGTGCTTCATTTTGAGGTTAGTGTTGGTTGGCGCAGACAGTACTGTGGGATTAAGAAAACAGTCTTAAATGGTGTGACCTTCTACTTCATTGACAACCAATATTATTTCTTCCGAGGTCATGTTTACGGTGATTTTGATGACGGAGAACGCTTTGCTTTTTTCCAACTGGCTGCCATTGAGGCTATGGAAAGGATTGACTTTATTCCTGATCTTCTCCATGTTCATGACTACCATACAGCTATGATTCCTTTCTTGTTGAAGGAAAAATACCGTTGGATTCAAGCCTATGAGGGCATTAAAACTGTTTTAACCATTCATAATTTGGAATTCCAAGGACAATTTTCAGAAGGAATGTTATGGGATTTGTTTGGAGTTGGCTTTGAGCGTTATGCTGATGGTACCCTTCGCTGGAATAACTGTCTGAACTGGATGAAGGCTGGTATTCTCTATGCGGATCGTGTTTCAACCGTTTCGCCTAGCTATGCTCATGAAATTATGACTAGTCAGTTTGGATGTAACTTGGATCAGATTCTTCGAATGGAGTCTGGTAAGGTCTCTGGTATCGTAAATGGGATTGATGCTGACCTTTATAATCCTCAGACGGATGCCCTTTTAGACTATCATTTTAATCAGGAAGATTTGTCTGGGAAGGCCCAGAATAAGGCAAAATTGCAAGAAAGAGTTGGCTTACCCGTTAGGACTGATGTTCTACTGGTGGGAATTGTTTCTCGTTTGACACGTCAAAAAGGTTTTGATGTGGTGGTGGAAAGTTTGCACCATATCTTGCAAAATGATATTCAGATTGTTCTTTTGGGAACTGGAGATCCAGCCTTTGAAGGAGCTTTCTCATGGTTTGCTCAAATCTACCCAGACAAGCTATCAGCAAATATCACTTTTGATGTCAAACTAGCTCAAGAAATCTACGCTGCTTGTGACCTCTTCCTTATGCCAAGTCGTTTTGAACCATGTGGTTTGTCTCAAATGATGGCTATGCGTTACGGAACCTTGCCATTGGTCCATGAAGTTGGTGGGTTGCGAGATACCGTTAAAGCCTTTAATCCAATTGAAGGAAGCGGTACTGGCTTTAGCTTTGACAATCTATCTCCTTACTGGTTGAATTGGACTTTCCAAACAGCTTTGGACTTGTATAGAAACCATCCTGATGTTTGGAGAAGTCTACAAAAACAAGCTATGGAGTGTGATTTCTCATGGGATACAGCCTGCAAGTCATACCTTGACTTGTACCATAGTTTAGTTAATTAATAGATAAAATCGTATGATGATTTCATACGATTTTTGGGCTATTTAGAGAGGAGGAGTGATGTCTCAAGTAAAAGGATTGTGTGTTATGGATGTTGATGGAACCTTAATCCTAGAAGAAGTAATTGATCTTTTGGGTAGAGAGGCAGGTCGTGAGGAAGAAATTTCGCAGATTACAAGTCGGGCAATGAGAGGAGAGTTGAACTTTGAAAGTAGTTTAAGAAAAAGAGTTTCCTTCTTGGAAGGCCTTCCTGTCTCTGTATTTGATAAAGCTTTCGACTCTATTCATCTATCGCCAAATGCACAGATATTTATCTCTATTCTCCAAAAGAACGGAATCCTAGTTGGTCTGGTGTCTGGGGGCTTTACACCAATAGTTGCGAGATTAGCAAAATTCCTTAGTATTTCCTATTTCTCTGCCAACCAACTTGAAGATAAAGACGGCCATCTAACAGGAAAATTGATTGGAGAAATTATCAGTCCAGAGGTTAAAAAAGAGACTCTAGAACAATGGAGAGAGGAACTAAAACTTTCTAAAGAAAGAACAGTCGCAATCGGTGATGGAGCCAATGATTTATTGATGTTGAAGTCGGCGGGACTTGGAATCGCATTTTGTGCCAAAGAAGCACTCAAAAAAGAAATACCGAATCATGTTGACAAGAGGGATTTTTTAGAAGTACTTCCTTTGATTGACTGTTTAGAATGAGGGAAAATATGAAGATTGTAATTGCACCGGATTCGTTTAAGGAAAGCTTGACAGCTCAACAGGTAGCTGAAGCAATAAAAAGAGGCTTCCAACAATCGATAGCAGATGTAGAATGTCTCCTCTGCCCTGTTGGTGATGGGGGAGAAGGTACTGTTGATGCTATTCGACATTCTATTGACCTAGAAGAAAATTGGATCCAAGTGACAGGCCCTTTTGGACAAAAAGAAGCCATGCGCTATTTTCAAAAAGAACAACTGGCACTATTTGAAGTTGCTGATTTGGTTGGCCTTGGAAAGATTCCGCTAGAGAAACGAGATCCACTGAAAATCCAAACTTGTGGTATTGGAGAATTGATTCGCCACCTCATTAGTCAAGGGATTAAAGATATCTATATCGGCGTTGGTGGTACGGCCAGTAATGACGGAGGAATTGGAATCGCTGCTGGTTTAGGTTATCGATTTTATGATAGGGATGGAAATGTCTTACCGGCTTGCGGTCAATCCTTACTAAAATTAGCTTCTGTTTCAATAGAAAATCGCTATGAAATTCCAGAAGATGTTCAAATTCGTATTTTAGCAGATGTCGTGAGTCCCTTATGTGGTCATCAAGGTGCGACTTATACTTTTGGTAAGCAAAAAGGCCTACATCCTACTATGTTTGCAGTCGTAGATCAGGCAATCCAAGATTTTTATAAAAAAGTTTCACCTGCAACATTGCAAATTAAAGGAGCAGGAGCTGGTGGAGGCATTGCTGGCGGTTTGTGTGCCTTTGCTCAGGCAAATATCGTATCAGGAATTGATACCTGCTTGAACTTAATCAACTTTGATAAGAAAGTTTTACATGCTGACTTGGTTGTTGTAGGAGAAGGAAGGCTAGATCGTCAAAGCCTAGCAGGTAAAGCTCCGATAGGTGTTGCAAAAAGAACCCCTGTCGGAGTTCCTGTTATTGCTATTTGCGGTAGTCTTGCTGAGGATTTACCTTCCCTACCATTTGAGAATATCCAAGCGGCTTTTTCAATTTTGGAGAAAAGTGAACCTCTAGAAGATAGTTTGAAAAATGCCAGTCTCTATTTGGAGCACACGGCTGCCAATATAGGGCATTTATTAAATATGCGCAAGATTTAGCCAAACCATTTCTTCCAGAAGGATGTTTTGGCTGGACCTTCCTTTTTATCTTCCCAAAGTTTTGCAAAAGCAAGTCGAAGGTCCTTTTCTTCTACTTGAACTGGTGCATTGCTATGGATAATCAGGCCAAAAGGAGAAGAAGTATGCTCTTCAGATACAATGGTAGCTTGACTATCAGTTTCTTTAGCTTCTTTTAAGTAGAAAACTTGCTTGTCAAATTCGATATTTGGTGAAATCTTCACAAATAGTGGTTCTGCTTTTTCCTGAAGGTTTTCTAAAATGGATAAAAAGCCTTTTTCTAACTGAGGGCTATTTGCTGTATCAATATCTGCATATCCAAGAACTCTTTCCTCAAAAGTACCAAGATAGCGTCTTTGCTCATCCGGATTTAATTTTGCTCCACCATGAGCTTTTTCAAGTAATTGTTTTGATAAATCTGTCATGAAAACAGTATATCATAAAAGTTAGAATAAAACAGACAAAAGAAAGCGATTACTTTATAAAGTTAAGGAAAATTTGCACAAAGATAACGTTTTTTCTTGAAAAAGGAGGGGTTTTAAGGTATTATAGAGGTGTAAAAAATTTAACTCATAAGGAGAGTAAAAAATGTCAATTATTACTGATGTTTACGCTCGCGAAGTCCTAGACTCACGCGGTAACCCAACACTTGAAGTAGAAGTTTACACTGAATCAGGTGCTTTCGGACGTGGTATGGTTCCATCAGGAGCTTCTACTGGTGAACACGAAGCAGTTGAACTTCGCGATGGTGACAAATCTCGTTACGGTGGTCTTGGTACACAAAAAGCTGTTGACAACGTAAACAACATCATTGCTGAAGCTATCATTGGCTACGATGTACGTGATCAACAAGCTATCGACCGTGCTATGATCGCTCTTGACGGTACTCATAACAAAGGTAAATTGGGTGCAAACGCAATCCTTGGTGTGTCTATCGCTGTAGCTCGTGCTGCTGCTGACTACCTTGAAATCCCACTTTACAGCTACCTTGGTGGATTCAACACTAAAGTTCTTCCAACTCCAATGATGAACATCATCAACGGTGGTTCTCACTCTGACGCTCCAATCGCATTCCAAGAGTTCATGATCTTGCCAGTTGGTGCGCCAACATTTAAAGAAGCTCTTCGTTACGGTGCTGAAATCTTCCACGCTCTTAAGAAAATCCTTAAATCACGTGGTTTGGAAACTGCCGTAGGTGACGAAGGTGGATTCGCTCCTCGTTTCGAAGGAACTGAAGACGGTGTTGAAACTATCCTTGCTGCGATCGAAGCTGCTGGATATGTTCCAGGTAAAGACGTATTTATCGGATTTGACTGTGCTTCATCAGAATTCTACGATAAAGAACGTAAAGTTTACGACTATACTAAATTTGAAGGTGAAGGCGCTGCTGTTCGTACATCTGCAGAACAAATCGATTACCTTGAAGAATTGGTTAACAAATACCCAATCATCACTATCGAAGATGGTATGGATGAAAAC